>CACZPF010000584.1 GCA_902782975.1 uncultured Lachnospiraceae bacterium | reverse complement strand
GGAATCACGCGAAATACGGCGGCGGCATCTCCGAATACGAAAGCCGCGTCGACGCGCTGAATATTCAGGGCTCGCCCGTGGTGACCGGTAACACGGCGGACACGCGCGGTAACAATATCCGTTTGTACAGGGACTACACGTTCACTGTAACGGGTACGCTTACCGGATCCGCCCTGCTGGACGTCTCGCCTGATTCCATATACCGGGATGAATATCAGCCGCCTTATACCCTCACCAACGGCCTGGCGGGCAATGGGACGACGTCGAACTTTGTGTGTGACTTCGACGGATTTTTCCTCACACTGAACGACGAGGGAGAGGTGGATCTGGCCAGGAGATGCGATATCATCTTTGTCTCCGGAGGCGGCACGGGCACGATGGAAGGGCTGACAAGGGCAGACAATCGGGCTTATCTTCTGCCGGAACCCGGATTCACAGCGCCGGTCGGCAAGAAGTTTATCGCCTGGAAGGTGGAACAGTTGGATAACCTGGAGGACACGGACCCGTATGCCAGCCAGGCACAGGCCGATACGGAGATTACGCTGAAAAGACGTTTCGTACGGCTGACAGCGGTCTGGGACCCCGTGACCTTCGGCACGCCCGACTTCACCCTGCCTGCGGATATAACCTCCATTGAAGCGGAAGCCTTTGAAGGTGCGGCCATGTCCATCGTCTCCGTCCCGGACGGCTGTATGTCTATCGGCGCCCACGCCTTTCGGAACTGCCCGGCTCTCACACAGATCCGCATACCCGCAGGCTGCGCTGTGGGCGAGGACGTGTTCGAGGGCTGTATGCAGGTATACGTTTTCGGCATAGCGGGCAGCAGCGCGGAGATTTATTGCAGCGACCCGGCACATAGCAACTGTGTGTTCATTCCCATGTAAAATATTGGGTCTGTCTCTCCAGACCCAATATTGTCTAAAATCAGTTAAGTTATGTTCCGCCGGTATCGAGTACGAATGCTCCGGATATATTTTGGGATCAGACCGATCAGCCTGAAAAAGGCAAAACGTTCCATCCTCTAAGCAACGACATAAAGGGCCTTGCATAAGAAGCAAACCACGCTGCCATATGCAGGGCTCTTTTTTATAAGGGCAGATGTATTAAGAGAAAGCTGGGATTTTATGAATAATATGGGAATGGAAATAGTTATGGAAGTCTTTGTATTTGTGCTTGCGGGAATAATGGCAGTCATCAGTATCAGAAGTTTCAGGAATCATGGTTTTTTACTGAATAATGAATATATCTTTGCATCGCTGCATACCACTGCGGAGGAGGTATCCGGATATCAGTGTTTCCAGGACCAGTGGCGAAACTGAAATACTGTGGCTGCAAAACGGTCGCATTTTCATCGCCATGAGCTTATTGCAATTTTCTTATGGATTTAGTATTATTGTTGATATAACCCGCTTATTTAAGAACCTAAGGAGGCTGAAAATGAAAAAAAGGAAAAGATATCCGTTGTTTTATGGTTTTTCAGTGATGATGCTTATACTGCTGACAGGCCTTCCTGTTTATGCGGAACTAACAGAGGATGCGGAAACTCTTTCCGCTGCGGAGGACCCGGAGGCAGACGCCGCAGCGCTGCCTGTGCTGCCGGAAGGCGTCGTTCCGGTGACCTGGGAGGTTTCTCCCGAGCATCTGATGATCGAGAGCGACGAAGCCCGTGAACTGTATGAGCGGATCGTGGCCGAGGATTATCCGACACTGGAAGAATTGAAGGCCGATCCTGTGGTAGCTCAGCTGGATGCTCTGGCAGGATACTATAAGGCTCTGTACGGCAACACTGCCGATATCGATACCCCGGAGCGTGACGCTTTGAGGCAGGAGGCAATAGAGAAGTTCCTTTCTCTTGGAAGTGCACGTACCGAAAGTGTAGATGATAACGGCAAACATCATTATGTATACGATGGACCGCTGAACAGAGAATACAAGATGGAACTGGTTCTGGGATTGCCTGCCTCCGGAAAATCCACCCGTGTTGCTGATCCTGACAGTGAGGCCATGGGGGCATTTATCCTGGATCCGGACGTGATCAAGGCATCTCTTCCTGAGTATGTGGAAAGTCACGGGGCCGGCGCGGACGCGGTACACTTTGAAGGTATGAATCTTTTTAACCAGGCAAAAGAGAGTTTCCTTTCCGGTGACATGAAGGGTGTAAATATCATACTTCCTATTGTAGGTACGGACCTGAACGAGATGATAGATATGTATATTACACCTTTTGAAGAGGCTGGCTATAATGTAAAAGTGAGATTCTGTCCCGCAAAAGAGAATGAGGCGGCAGCACGGGTCGTAATGCGCGAACTGGCCGGCGGTCAGCTGATCAACAGTGCGGTGGCGTTCAACTTTGGCGCTGGTCCGGAAAATGTATATAATGAAATTGCGACTATGACCAACGCAAAAGGGGAGCCTTACGCCTATGATGAAGAAACCGAGCTTGAAGCAGCTGCTTAATAAGCGGATAACAGGCTGCCCTGATTAGAGAGGAAAGCACCATGAAAAAACGTTTTCAATGTTTCTGGTCCGGATACTTCTTATCACCCTGACAGCCACTTTTGCCGGGACAGCCTGGGCAGAAGAGGATCCTGAAAGCTTGAATTTGACGGCACTTCTTATATTTTCAGAAACGGCGGGCTTGGGAGGAAAAGCAAATTTGTACCCGGACTGACAGAGTATCTTAACGCGCATCCGCATGCATGATGTTGTAAAAGATGTTTTTGTCCCGATCATCGCTCCCAGGGCGATCCCGATGCAAAAAAGAAAAGGGATACGGTGATTCTCAGGAAAATTCCATTTTTAAAACCGGGAAGGCTTAATTCCGACAAGGAAGAAGATTTTAATACTAAGGATAGGACACCCAATCTGCCAAAGCAGAAAAGGTGTCCTTTTTATCTGCGTGATACGATAGCTGACCATTTCTCATCATATGTCCAGAGATCTGTTTCCTGTCCTGCCGGTATGTATTAAAAGAAATTCTTATCTTGTGACAGGAGCATGGCAGATGATATAATCAAAAAAGGAAAATAATATTTCCATGGAAAACTGTGGAAACCTGATAATATGTAGACGATAGAATTATAATCATGACAGGACAGTTGTGCAGGCATATCGTACTTATGGAGGGAAGGTTTTATAATGGCACAGAAGCATTATAATAAGCGTTACCATAAGCGTTACCTTAAACGGAAAAGAAGACAGAGAATGATAATTGCAGCCGCGATTCTGACAGTTTTGCTGGTAATAGCGGCAGTTATCATGATCTGTATCAGATTGAGCAAAAATGCGGGTACAGATGCCGGGAGTGCATCACCGGAGCATTCTGCTGTGAGAACGACAGAAGAAACCGGGGCGTCTTCGGAAGATTTTCCTGCTGAATCTGGCACTATGGATGCCGCCGGAGAGAAAAGCAATGGCGTTGGCGAAGTTATTCTGGGCGGCGTGGAAGATGAAGGAATCACAACGGATAACATTTCACTTGTAGGGGGATGGGGTAATCTGGGCTATCACGTCAATGTGGACAGAACAGATTCTTCCAATGTCGTGATAATAGGGGACAGCCGTATAGTAGGTGTAAGTGCGGAAGCTGGCTGTGTTTCGTATAATGCGACTGTCGGCGCACATTATTTGTACCAGCAGGAGTGGGCAGACCAGGACCCGTCTATGATCATCCCGTACGGAATGGAGCAGCAGAGCGGGTATTATGCGCAGATGGCCTCGCTTGTCCGGAAGTGTATGGAAAAGCATGATTCCTGTATGATCGTTATTGTATCAAGCGTGAATGACGTGGATTATTGGAACTGGTGTGAAGCAGAAGCAGACCGTATGATGGAACTTGGAAATATGTTAAAAGAAGAAGGGACATCCGGGGGAAGGAGTCCGGAGGTGTATTATATGGGAATGGTACCCCTGGAAGGGGAATTCGAGATCCTGAAGCAAGGATACTCTCCTGCGGATTTCAATGATTACCTTAAAGAGAAATTGAGTGCCCCGGGGGATGGTACATATATCGGGATCGGCGACATTTATTCCTGGGATGGTTTATATTCCGGTGATGGGATCCACTTCACAGCCGAAGGAAACCGCCGGCTGTTTGAGTTGATCATATCCGCAGTCAAGTCTGGCGGCAGATGATCCGTTCCCGGTGTTACTATTTGCGGCCCCTTCAAAACATTCGGTATTTCTATTTTTGTAAAAAACACAGAATCAACTGCTCCTGACAGGGAAGGAATCACACATGGAGAAAACAAGAAAAGAAATGTTATTGGAAGCGCTGCAGATGGCCTGGCCGGCAGTACTTGAGAGCTTTTTTGTCGCTCTGGCAGGTATGATCGACACGATGATGGTAGCTGCGATGGGCAGTTACGCCGTGGCATCGGTTGGACTGACGCTGCAGCCGAAGTTTATCTCTCTGACCTTGTTTTTTGGTATTAATGTGGCTGTTTCTGCCATTGTTGCGAGACGGAAAGGGGAACAAAAAAGAAAAGCGGCGAACGAAATGCTGATTACCGCATTGGCTGTATGTACAGGACTGTGCATTGTGATCACTGGATTATTCCTGCTCTGGACCCCGGCGCTGATGCGGTTCGCAGGCAGTAATGCAGATACCCATGATAGTGCTGTCGCTTATTTCCGCATCATTATGGGAGGATCTTTTTTTAATATTATCACGATGGTGATCAATTCGGCTCAGAGGGGCAGCGGGAATACCCGGATCTCCATGACGACAAATCTTGTTTCCAGCTGTGTAAACATACTGTTTAATTATCTTCTGATCGGAGGTCATTTCGGATTTCCTGCTCTGGGAGTTACCGGCGCGGCAATCGCGACTGTGCTTGGAACGGTGGTGGCCTTTTTGATGAGCGTACGCTCGCTGTTCCTGAAAAGCAGCTATGTCAGTATTCCGCTGATCCTTCGCGAGAAGATCAGGCCGGCCAAAGATTCGCTGGGGAATATCGTCAGGCTAGGAACCAATATGTGTGTTGAGAATCTGGTTATGAGAATCGGATTTCTGGCGACTGCACTGTTGGCGGCGCGGCTGGGGACCGATGAATTTGCAGCGCATAATGTCGGAATGAATCTACTGTCCCTGACATTTTCTTTTGCAGACGGGATGCAGGCGGCGGCGGTAGCCCTGTCGGGACAGGCGCTTGGCGCAGGAGAGAAGGAGCGCGCAAAACAATACGGAAATATCTGTCAGCATATCGGGCTGGGAATATCTGTCTGCCTTTCGCTCCTTCTGATCATTGGAGGGCGCTGGTTTTATGGTCTGTATTTTGCAGAGCCGCATATCATAGAAATGGGCGTGACCATCTGCCGCTTTATGTGTGTGATCGCGCTGCTTCAGATTTCACAGATCATTTTCGGCGCATGCCTGCGTGCTGCAGGAGATGTCCATTATACTTTGATGGCTTCTCTGATATCTGTGGCGATCATACGTACCCTGGTCACATGGCTGCTGGTGAGTGTATTTCACTTAGGACTGGTCGGTGTCTGGCTGGGAATCCTCTCGGATCAATCTACCCGGTTCCTTCTGATGGGGCTTCGGTTCCGGCAGGGGAAATGGGTCGACATCATGATCTGAAACGCGGCTTGTTGCTAATTACTTATGAAAGGCAGGAACCGGATGTTTAGTCGCAGAAAAAAACGATTATTGACTTATTTTAATGCCCGGTTTGGGAAAAACCCGATGGATTCAGCGGAAGCCATACGATGCAGAGAACGCCTTTCCCAGGTCCGTATTCTACACGATACTTTTCCCGGCACTGAGGAAGAATTCCCATATGCTGTCGATGAGGTGACATGGTCAGATCTTGAGATGGACGAAGTGTTTCTGCGGATCAACCGGACCGGCAGTTATATTGGCGAGCAGGTTCTGTATCAGTCCCTGCGAAGTGGCAATGATCCTTTTTTCCGGGAAAATCGAGGCTGGATGAAGAGCCTTGAAGAGAACCATGATCTGATGCAGGATCTGGTACTACGACTTTATTCAATCGGAAAACAGCAGGAAAGCTATTATCTTCCTGAGTTTTTTGCAAATGCCGGTTTGCTTCGGCCGGGACACAGCTGGGTATTCCGGGCTTTGCAGCTGGTTTTAGCGGTGTCCGTTCTGGCAGCGGCCATTTTCCGCGCCGCACCCTTCTATGCAGTGCTGGCATTCAGTCTGATCGTCAATTTTATCGTCTATATGCTGATGAAGATGAAATATGATGTACTGCTTTCTTCCATGTCGGGGATCGGACAGGTGCTCGAATTATATGAATGGTGCATGAAGAAGAAAGAGATCCCGCTGCCGGAAGGTATTTATTCCGATGAGCGTTTGCACCGCTTACGGAAACTGCAAAAAAAGATCGGCGTGCTTGTTTATACAAAGAGAGCCGGGATGACAGGAGATCTGATAGGCATTCTGGCAGATTATCTTATGGGGATCACCCTGATAGATGTAGCGCGGATCGATGGCATCCTGAAGATGATCGAAGAGAATCGGGAAGCCATTTCAGACGTATTTACCTTTGTGGGAAGACTGGACGCCGCCATCGGCATCCTCTCTTTCAGGAACAGCCTGCCTGACTGGTCATTACCAGAACTGGCAGATCAGGAAGAAATCGTATCACGTGGGATCTATCATCCGCTGATCAGTGAGCCTGTCAGGAATGATTTTACACTGCATGACCGGGTGATCCTGACCGGAGCAAATGCATCCGGTAAATCTACCTTTATGAAAAGCCTGGCTGTGAATGCCATCCTGGCTCAGACCATTGATACAGCCTGCTGTGCGTTTTTGTCGCTGCCACAGCTCAAAGTGATGACATCCATGGCGATCCGGGACGATGTGGTCTCAGGAGAAAGCTATTATGTGCGGGAAGTGCGCTACCTGAAGAGGATGCTGGATGAGCTTGCCAGGGAAATAATGACATTGTACGTGATCGACGAGATCCTCAAAGGTACCAATCAGAAAGAGCGGCTGGCAGCATCGGAAGCTGTTCTTAGATATCTCACGAATTTTCCGGGGTTCTGTATGATCGCAACGCATGATATGGAACTGGTGAATAAATTGCAGGAATGGTATGTTCCTTATTATTTTGAAAGCCATATTTCGGAAAATAATGTGACCTTTGATTATTGCATTCATCCCGGGCGCGGCGGAGAAAGTAATGCATTGGCTTTGCTTCAGGCGTTCGGTTTCCCTGAGGAGATCGTCCGGGATGCACGATCGGCTGTTTCGGAATACTGAATTTTGTTATATATTTATTTTGCGGTGGTTATGACTGTTTCGGTAAGTTAGTATATGACAGGATTCTGAAAAAACTTATCGAAATACAATTGGGATTTGTGGGGGAAAATGGATATGACTGAAAAGGAAAAAATGCTTGCCGGAATGCTGTACGACCCTTCTGATCAGGAATTGAGTTCTTTATTGGTAAAGGCACGCAAGCTTGCAAGACGCTATAACCAGATAGATGAAGATGAGCCCGAAAAAAAGATGGCCGTGCTGAAGGAACTGCTGTGCAATACGCCCAATCTGCCGTCTTTGCAGGCACCGATCTACTTTGATTATGGATGTAATACCACTTTTGGCAAGTTCAGTAGTGCGAATTTCAATTTTACCTGTCTGGATGTATGTCCTGTGCATATTGGGGATAATGTGATGATCGGCCCTAACGTGACTCTTGCTGCTCCCATGCACCCGATGCTGCCGGAGGAGCGCAATGTCCGTCAGGATGAAAATGGACGTTATTATAACCTGGAATATGCGAAACCTATCACCATTGAGGACAACTGCTGGCTGGCGTCCAATGTGACCGTCTGCGGCGGTGTGACTATTGGAGAGGGTTCTGTGATCGGAGCAGGCAGTGTGGTGACCAGGAATATTCCCCCACACAGCCTGGCAGCTGGAAATCCGTGCCGGGTGATACGCAGATTAACGGACGCGGATAGAATGCAGCCCTGAACGCTGTCTCACTGACGATAGTCGGGATCTGCAGATGATGTGCTCTTTATGTGAGCGGAAAGGAAATATTGATGAAACGATCGGTTTTTGATATGAAGTTTGCCACGGTCTATCAGGCTCTTGTACAGAAAGCGGAACGAAAAGGCAGGACAAGAGCCGAAGTGGACGAAATTACCACCTGGTTGACGGGTTACTCTTTAACAGAGATCGATGAAGCATTTTCATCTGACCTTTCTTATGGAGAGTTTCTGTCTGACGCTCCTGCGTACAATCCACGTGCAGTGCTCATTAAAGGAAAAGTTTGCGGGATCCAGGTTGAAACAATTGAGGACCCATTCATGAAAAAAGTGCGTCAGCTGGATAAACTGGTGGATGAACTGGCCAAAGGAAAATCGCTGGGAGAAATCAAACGATGAGTTATTGACATCATAATGATGGAAGCTGTGAACACGATCACTGTGCAGAACAATACTGTCATGGAAGCTGTGGACACGATCACTGTGCAGAACTATACTGTAATAGAAACTGATCAGCAAACCCACGTAATGTCTTGAAAAGAAAACTCGTGGTCTAAAAACAATGTAACCACTGTATCCGCTGTGGGTAAATAGAATGGAGGTTACAATAAAAACTCGTGGTATG
>CACZPF010000583.1 GCA_902782975.1 uncultured Lachnospiraceae bacterium | reverse complement strand
CGGGGAGAGCTTGACAGCCGTAGGGAATCCGGCTCCGCCCATTCCCACAACGCCTCCGTTCCGGATACGCTCAAGAATATCCTGTTTGGAAAGAGAATCCAGGGAAGCCCCCTTGTATTCTACTTCTTCGTAAATTCCGTCATTCTCGATCACAATACTGTTGACCATGGAACCTGTCGGAACCAGCCTGGGTTCAATGGCCTTGACCGTACCTGAACATGAAGAATGAATCGGAGCAGAAACAAAGCCGCCCGCCTCGGCGATCAGCTGTCCGCGGAGCACACGGTCTCCTTTTTTTACCACAGGGCTGGCAGGTGCACCGATATGCTGGGATACAGGATAGACCATCTCTGTCTTGGGCCAGTAATGCTCAAGAGGAAGATCTCTGGTCATTTCCTTGCCCTCATATGGATGAATACCACCCTTGAAGGTAAGCAGATTCATAAAATGTTCCCTCCCTTATCAATCAGGGGAAATTCCCCACAGAATATATCAAGATTTATTATACTATAGATCCTGCATTATTTCACTAGTAAAAATGGATTTCTTTTTGTACTATATTACTTGTATACACGATGTCTCTCATGAAGAAGAAGGATATGTGACCGGACTTGACAAAGAGAAGAAATATATGGTAGTCTCTTCTACTACCGAGATTGTTTTCAGAAAATTCAGCAGGGAGAGATGGACCAAATGATTAAAAAAAATGGATCTGAAAAGACTTTTCCCTATGTATATACCCGGCAGATACTGGATCTTTTTTATCCGGAATATATCGAAAAAAGAAAAGTCCTGTTTGATATTGAAACGACCGGTCTTTCCAGATCGGAGAACGGCATCTATCTGATCGGCGCCGCCGTGTGGACAGATGGGGGAGAGGACCAGAAACTGAATACGATACAGTGGCTCTGCGAAAAACCGGAAGAGGAATCCGAGATCCTCCGAGCGTTTTTTCAATTTATCCAGGAAGGGGATCTTCTGATCCATTATAACGGCGAAGCGTTTGATCTTCCCTTTATCCGAAGCCGCAGTGAACGATACGGGATACCGGCAAAAACAGAAACCGTACCTGCACTGGATCTGATGAAGATCATCAAACCTTTCAGGAAATTTCTTCCCCTGATCAATCTGAAACAGGTTTCTCTGGAGGCCTTTCTTGGGTCTGCCGGACGGAATTTTCCGGATGGTAAGCGGTGTATCAGGCTGTACAGAGAAGGCTGCTTTTCCGAAGTTCTTGGACACAACAGAGAAGACTTATCCGGCCTTTCTGCATGCTGCTCCCTTCTTTCTTTCCGACAGTTCAGGGAGGGTTCCTGGCAGATCCGGTCCCTGGCAGCAGGGGACAAAGAGATGTGCTTTACACTTGTAATGTCATATCCTCTTTGCGCCGCACTGTCCATAAGAAGAAGAGATTTTTATCTGTCTGTGCACGAAAATCTCCAGGAAGCCGCCATTCTGATCTCTTCAGTCAATGGGAAGTACCGCCATTATTATGAAGACTGCATCAATTACGATTATATTCCTTCCGAAGATACCGCCATGCCAAAATCCATCAGTTCTTTTCTGGACAGGTCTCTCCGTCATCCTGCCGCACCGGAAAACTGCTATACCTGGTTTGTCTGCAATGACCGGTTTGTAAAAGACACAAACCTGCAGCTGAAATATCTAAAATCACTTTTTATCTGCGCTCTGCATATTCCTGAAGAAGAAAAAAAGCCCTGTTCGCCCTGAACATGGTTCTTTGCATAAAGAAAAGAGGCCTGTTTGCAATCTGCAAAAGGGCCTCTTATTACTTTCGTCAATTACCTGTTTATAATGATCACTCTTCAACCGGAGCCTCTTCAGCAGCAGCTTCCTCAGCAGGAGCTTCTTCCTCAGCCGGTGCTGCCGGATGAGCAGCTTCAAGAGCCTTCATGCTCAGGCTGATCTTTCTGTCCTGTCCGTTAAAGTCTACAACCTTTGCCTCGATCTCCTGTCCTACGGAAAGAACGTCTGACGGCTTCGCAACATGCTCTCTGGAAATCTGAGAAACATGAAGAAGAGCGTCCACGCCGGGAGCCAGTTCCACAAATGCGCCAAAATCGGTCATACGGGCAACACGGCCGGTCACGATATTTCCAACAGCAAATTTTTCGGAAGCATTTGTCCAGGGATTCTCATCCGGGAACTTGCGGGAAAGAGCGATCTTTTCGCCGTTGATCTCTTTGATCAGAACTCTTACCTCATCTCCTACAGAAAATACCTTGCGGGGATTTTCAACACGTCCCCAGGACATTTCGGAGATATGGAGCAGTCCGTCTGCGCCGCCCAGGTCGATAAATGCGCCAAAATCTGTAACGTTCTTGACGATACCTTCGACAACGTCACCTGCATGGATCCTTTCCATGAGGGCTTTCTGTTTTTCCGCCTTTTCTGCAAGAAGAAGCTGCTTGCGGTTACCAATGATCCGACGTCTTCTGGGATTGAATTCCGTGATAACGAATTCGATCTCCTGTCCGGCGTACTTGGAAAGATCCTTTTCATAAGTGTCAGAAACAAGGCTGGCAGGGATAAATACTCTGGTCTCTTCTACATTGACACATAAACCGCCGTCCAGAACCTGCGTAACCGGAGCGCGGAGAACTTCACCGCTCTCATAAGCTGCTTCCAGGCGCTGATTGCCTCTCTCTGCTGCAAGACGCTTGTAGGTAAGGATAACCTGTCCCTCTCCGTCGTTCACCTTAAGAACCTTTGCTTCCATTTCGTCTCCAGGATGTACAACCTCGGAAAGGACAACACTGGAGTCATTGGTGTACTCGCTCTTTGTGATGATTCCATCGGACTTATAACCGATGTTGAGAATGATCTCCTCATCTTTTACTTCCAGAACGATACCTTTTACGATATCCCCGTTACGGATAGTAATTACGGAATCACCGAGCATCTCTTCAAAACTCTGTTCTGACATGTTCTAGAACCTCCTCAATAATATTCTTCGGGGTGGAAGCCCCTGCTGTAATACCTACATATCTACTGCATTGGAACATTTCAGAATCCAAGTCTACAGGCGTTTGTATATAGTAAGTATTTATGCATTCCTTTTTACATATTTCAAACAGTTTCTGCGTATTGGAACTATGCCTGCCTCCGATCACAAGCATGGTATCCACCCGGGCTGCAAGCCGGCGTGCTTCGGTCTGTCTTTCCTCGGTTGCATTGCAGATCGTATTCAAAATATGAAAAGAATCTAAAACAGTATTATAATACCTCTTTTTGTTCAGAATTTCAACTATATCTTGGAATTTATTGAAATTAAATGTTGTCTGAGATACGATAGTTACGGCATTTCTGTTAGGAATTTCAAACTCTTCTGCCTCTTCTGCGGTACCAATAACCTGGTACGGTCCCTCGCACCATCCACAGATCCCTTTTACCTCCGGATGGGCCGCATCCCCGATAATAATGACGAACGAGCCGTTCCGGCTTTCCTTCTGGACAATGTGATGGATCTTTCGTACAAAAGGACAGGTAACATCCTCGATCTTAAGACCGAGAGCCTCAATTCTGTCGTAGATTTCCCTGCCGACGCCGTGGGACCGGATGACAACGATCGTCTCCTTTGGAAGGGCAGGAAGATCCGCTTCTTCTATAACTTTCACCCCGCGGCGGGCCAGATCATCTACGACCTGCTCG
>CACZPF010000582.1 GCA_902782975.1 uncultured Lachnospiraceae bacterium | reverse complement strand
TGGCTTTCTGCAATCAAGCGCAGGGAATGGATCGAGAGCATATGTCAAAACCAAGAATAATCAGCATCAAAAACAGGGGAGACGGAGCCGGGTCTTTTGCGATGTCCAAACTATCTTATCATTTCGCAGCCTCTTATGATGCCAGGAGGGTGATTTCGATGATAAGAAATACGGTCGGTCTTGCCTTCACCTATGGAGAATGTATTCTGTTCAGTACGATCATCTGCGGGATCAGAGCAGCAAAGCATGTACCGGCTCCGGACCGTGACTATATTCTCATACTTGGCTGCTGTTTCAGAAAGGATGGAACACTTACTCCTCTTTTAAAAGCAAGAGTCGATAAAGCACTGGATTTCTGGCGCCTGCAAAAGAAAAAAACAGGAAAGACAGCGATCATCATCCCTTCTGGCGGTCAGGGCAGAAACGAGCCGATGTCCGAGGCAAAAGCGATGAGCAACTATATAGCGGGGACAGATTTTCCCATGGAGTATGTCATGTTGGAAGATCAGTCTGTGAATACCTTTCAGAACATGCAGTTCAGCAAAAAGGTCATAGACGGATGTGATCCGGACTCGTCACGTGCAAAGGTCTGCTATGTAACGACCAATTATCATGTACTGAGAAGCGGCATTCTGGCCAATAAAACGGGTGTCGCGGCGGAAGGCCTCGGAGCGAGAACAAAATGGTGGTTCTGGCCGAATGCGTATGTCAGGGAATGTGCAGGTTTCTTCTCAAATCGGAATATGATGATTCTGTACCTGGCCATTCTGGCCGCTGCTGCAGGCATCATCATACAGATAACCAATGTCATGTTTTAAACATATGAGAGAGAATAAATGAAAAAAAAGTTTAGTGCGGAGCTTGCTTATGTATTGGGTATCCTGTTTGTTGCATTTGGTGTGGTGCTGATGGAGAAGGCTGACTTCGGAGTATCTATGGTGGTGGCACCGGCATATCTTCTATACAGGTGGCTGTCTCCCGTGTGGGGATTTTTTACCTTCGGAATGGCGGAATACTGTCTGCAGGCTGCCCTTTTGCTTGTTATGGTCCTGATCGTTCACAGATTTCGTATGTCCTACCTGTTTTCCTTTGTTACAGCTGTGATTTACGGTTTCGTACTGGACGGGTTTATGGCAGCAGGCACTATCCTGCCCGCAGACACGATCTGGCAGCGGGTCATCTATTATATTCTGGGCATGCTGTTCTGCTCGGCCGGCGTTTCCGCCATGTTCCATACATATATCTCCCCGGAGGTATATGAGCTGTTTGTGAAGGAAGTATCTGCCCGTTTCCATATCAATATCAACAAGTTCAAAACCGTTTACGACTGTACCAGCTGTCTGACCGGTATACTGCTGAGTTTTCTGGCGTTTGGTTTCTGGCATTTCGAAGGTGTAAAGTGGGGAACAGTTTTCTGCGCGCTGATCAATGGCTGGATTATTGGCCGGTTTTCTGCCTTCTATGAAAAGCACTGGTTATTCTATGACCGGTTCCCCTGGCGGAAATACTTTGAAAAAATGTGTTGAAATATAACCGACATTTTAGCGACAAGTAAGGGAATGTCTGATTTCGAGTGTGTTCATTTTGTGATGATCAATATGATAAAGTGTTTTCATAACAAAAGAAAACAAGCCGCGGAGAGCGGAGAAAGAGAGAAGAACGAAATGAATGAAATGAGACATAATCCTATAGTAAAAATGGCGGCGGATATCATTGGCTTTGCAGTAATCTATTTTGGTGCATTATTTTTATATACCCTGGTGAGCAAACAGTCATTTACGGCAACGATTTCTGAGACCTGTTTTATTTTAGCTCCCATCATCTATACGCTTTATAGAGTGATGCAGACCATCTTCATAATCCGGAAAGAAATATAAAACAACCGATATACAACCTGAACTGGAAATTTAAAAAAGAACGAGAGAGCCGCTGCGGAGCAGAATACCGCAGCGGCTTTTTCTATGAAAAATAGTTGTTCTGAATGCATCTGTCGGTTGCAAAATTAACAGTATTTTAATATAATTTTTTTACAGATAGCATCAGACAAGGAGGGCATGCAGAAATGAAAAAAAGATGGTTTATTCCCCTGTTTCTTGTACTGTTTCTGGCTGTTCCGGCCCGTAATACCGAAGCGGCGGAAAGAAGCAAATATATTATGCAGACAGCCACGGATATTCTTGAGATGCTGGGCAGTGAGGATGGAGTGGAATTTGATCATGTGGCGGATATCATAAGTGATGTTATTCTGATATTTGGCAGCGATTATGTGGATGAGGAAGTAGTTGAAGTCGTGACGGAATCCGCAAAAAACATTGTAGACATTATCGGTGCGGAGGATAAGGGAAAGGCTGTCATGGAGCAGGTGCTTTCTGCTATCATGGACGCAGTTACTGATACGATGGGAGAAGATTACGGTTCTCTTACGATCCCCTTTGATGAGAAGGGCTATCATGTTAATATCAAGTTTGATCCGACAGATCTGATCGTTCGGAATGATAAGCTGATCCTGTGTGACGAAGAAAGTGGAATCGATGAATATCATGTGGTTTTTTTCGGGAATGATACGAAATGCCTGAAAGGCATTATGATCGAGATCCAGCTTTCTGTTTCGCAGGGATATACACTGGAAGGAGTCAAAAGCATTGACATGGATGAGATCTATCCCGGCATAAGCACCATGGATTTTGCGACCACGGAATATTATGACGACGGGGATGTTATCAGTCTTGTGACGTGTTTTTATGACCTTGATGAAAGTGACCATCTCCGCCTGATGAAGGAGAACGAACTTCTGGATGTAGAAGACTATTCCATGGCGGCAGACGCGCAAAGCTATATAGATTCTCTGATTAGCCTGGGATATACCGAGGATTTCTACACTACGAAGATCAGGCACTTTACTACAGCAGTGACGATCGACTGACTTCCTGCATAAAGGGGCAGGAGACCGCAGATCTATTAAAGGTTATCATAGGATCAGATAATTGCAGAACTCTCTGCATCGATTGAATTGTATGAATCTCACCCGTGAGTTTCGCAATTACCTATATCACAGGATGACAGAAAGGAAAAAAATATGCCGTTATTTTATAAAAAATATCCGAATTCACTTACTGCTACGATAGTCAGCATTTGTTCATCCATGGGCATTCTTTTTGCGATTTTGGGTGTATACGAGATCTATGAAGGTATCCGGAAAAGAAGCGATGACTTCTTTGCAGGGCTGATCTTTCTTGTCTTGGGAGTCTTGATGAAATACCTGTTAAGCAAAGCTGCCAGACGTATCGCGGAGAAAAAACAGCAATAATTTGCAAAAACAGGCAGAAAAATTAGGTGGGAAAAGGAGTCGGGAGCGGCTCCTTTTCTTCATTCAATTGCTATATTGAGGCAGTAAATGGAATAAATGAAAAAGTAAGAAGGGGCGTACTGTAGATATGGATAAAGATATGACTGTTCCCTGCGAAGATGGATTTATCAATCTCCGCGTCGGAGCGATTATTATGAAGAACGGAAAAATACTGATGGTTGGAAACGATCGGGCAGATTATCTTTATTCTGTCGGTGGACGTATCAAATTTGGAGAGACTTCCGAAGAAGCGGTAGTACGAGAGGTCTTTGAAGAAACCAGCGTTAAGATGGAGGTTGACCGATTGGGCTTTATCCATGAAAATTATTTCTATGGAGATGCTGCATCAAATTTGGGAAAGCTTATATATGAAGTATCATACTTCTTCTATATGAAAGTACCGAAGGACTTTGAGCCAGCATGTATGAGTATGACAGAGGACGATCATGAGGAATTCTTGCGATGGATAGATGCAGATGATCCGATAAAGTATTACCCTGAGTTCTTTAGAACAGAACTGTTGCATCCGATAGAAGGGGTAAAGCATTTTGTGACTGATGAAAGAGCCAGGGAAGATTAACTTTCAGTAAATAAGGGCAGGATAAATAAATGAAAGGTAGGCTCATGACAGACAGAAAATACTTATATACGGAAAGGGCGCACTATATGTGTCCGAATATGCACTTCGGCATCATGGCCAGGATCGGGGCGGAGTTTGATGCAAACGGGATCATCGAGAGCATCGGTGTTCTTAAATCTGCTCATCCGCTTATGAGAAGTCTGATAGCTGAGGAACAGGGAAGTTCCAGGATATATTATGAGGAGCACCCGGAACTTGAGATCCCGGTAATGATAAAAGAGGCAGACGATAACTGGCAGACTGATTATGAGGCGATATCATCGGCCGGGTGGAATGTTCAAAAGGAAGCACTGCTCAAGGTCTTCGCTTATCCTTCCGGGGGCGGAACGAGAGTTCTGTTTATAACTCACCATCTTCTTTGTGACGGAAGAGGACTTCTTCAGCTGGTGCAGGAGTTTGCGGATTATTATTCGAACGGCATCCGGCCGAATTCCGTTGACGAGAAGCTTATGGAAAGTCTTGATGATCTTCCGAGCGGCAGTGATCTCAGATTTATCAGCAAGGTGCTGATCAGGGATTTCAATAAGAAATGGCGTAAAGAAGGAAATAAGGTCAGTTACGACGAGTATCTTAAGTTTGAGCGTGATCATGATTCGAAACAGGATATAAAGTGTGATATAAAGAATGTCGACGGAGAAGATCTCGATACTCTTCTTGGTTTATGCAGGGAAAACGGGGTATCGCTCAATGACTATCTTATTGCCAAGATGATGATCGATGAGGGAACGGATAAGGTGGTCATTGCTTCTGACATAAGGAATAAGATCAAAAACTATAAGAAAGGTGCTCTTGGAAACTATGCTGCGGCATTCGGAGTGGTGGTTAAGAAAAGAAGTTCTGAGATCATGGAACTCGCCAGGGTTGTAGATCAAGAAGTTAGGAGCATCATGAAAAAGCCTGATAGAGAGATGCTTGTTCTTTCGTGTTATTTCAATATGGATCCGGAACTACTCGATGCCGCAGCAATATCGACGCTTGGAAGTTTTGAGAGCAGGGCTGCCAGATTTGTCGGCAGTAAGATATTCGGATTTGAAAAGCGTGACGGTCATTGTATCACGAACCTTGGCAGGATAGAGAGCAGCGTAATAAGAGAGGGAGTATTCATTCCACCGGCATCTCCCGCAAACAGGAAGGCATGGGGAGTTCTGACTATAAACAAGAAGATGAGGGTCTGTTCGATACTTTCGATGTAAATGTATAAAGATGGGCTTTATGCTGAAAATGAAAAAGTGCCGCCACTGGTGACACTGCACCGGTCACGATCCGCCGGCAAAGCATATTGAAAGGGGCTGTGAAAAAATGTGATTGCATTTTTCACAGCCCCTTTATTTCTGAGAGTTTTATTCATGTGACAGCGTTTTGAGAGATTTTACCCATCAGAATCCCATGGAGATCAAGATCAGGGACAATATATAAAGATGGGCAGGGTAGAAATATTTGTACAGAATGCGGAACCACCGCGGAGGGTTGCCGTACTGACCGTTATACAGGGCGAACACGGGAATAAGGAGCAGTGTAACAGCGTTGGTTTTGAACAGGCCGATTATGGGCTCCCAGTAAACAACGCCATCCACGACAAATATATTGAAATTAAAATATACCTCCTGAATAACATATCCAAAACAGAACACGAGCATTACGGCGGCAGCCCCTATAAGACGCCTGCCGAAATTCCAGTCTTCCTGCCGGTCCAGATACCAGGTCATGGCCAGTAAGATTACTATACCCAGGCCATAGTAGCCCAGATTGCACACAGTATTCAGTACGATCACACCAGCCCACAGCGGGATCTTAACCCAGGAGATGGATATCCTGTCAGCCAGGAGAGCGGCCAGAACGAAGCACAGAAACTGAAGAATCTGGTTCTGCGACCTCCAGTCCACCCACTGCCCGAAAGCTACATAATCGTAGGCAAATTCAGACACGATGGCCAGTATCAGCAGCGTACAGCCATATTTTTTCATTCGGCCGGAATCTGAACGCAGATGCCGGTAAGAATCCGCAAGCAAAAAAGCGTACAGCGGAAATGCAAGACGTCCGGCAAACTCGGCCAGGCTTGACCATTGAAACAGGTAATTCGTGTGATCTGTCAGCATAGTTACCATTGCGGCGATTCTTAGAATGACAGCATTCATAGTCTTGTCCCCTCCCCGTATAGATTGATGGCATAATTATAC
>CACZPF010000581.1 GCA_902782975.1 uncultured Lachnospiraceae bacterium | reverse complement strand
TATCTGATTGAGAATTCCAGAACACAGGTGAAGATTTCCGTCACAGATATAGTGGATGGTTCCATCATTGAAGGAGCTGATATCCAGATTCTGGACAGCGAAGGAAATGTGGTCGAGATCGATGGAGAAGAGCTTTCGTGGACATCTTCGTCAGAACCGCATGTCGTAGAAGGACTGATCCCCGGCGAGACCTATACTCTGCATGAGGATTCCGTACCGGATGGATATATCCTTGCACCGGATACCACCTTTACAATCGATGAAGATGGAACGGTCATCTCATCGGCACCGGTTACAGAAGATGGATCCATTCTGATTCAGGATGAGAAGACTTCTGTCAGCATCGGGAATATATTTGCTGATGATGAAACAGTACTGGAAGGAGCCGTTATCCAGCTGATCGATAAGGATGGCAATGTGATCGATGAGTGGACTTCCGGAACCGGCGCACATGTGATCACAGGCCTTCATACCGGCGAAATCTACAGAATCCATGTAGAAAAGGCACCCGAAGGCTATGAATCCTTCGATGATGTGACATTTGCATTAAAGCCTGATGGAACGATCGATACTGAAAAGACCAGCGCTGATCTGAAAGATGGCGTGCTTTTGGTGAAGGAAACCAAAAAGACAGATCAGGTTAAGATTGAATTTAAGGTATCGAATGTCGATGAGAACGGCAACCTGCTTACCGGAGCAGAATTTGTTCTTACGGATGCAGATGGAAATGTCATTGTTGCACAGTGGACCTCTGAAATCTCTGTGAAGGATCTCTCTTCCGTATTAGTGCCTGGAAAGAATTATATTCTGACTTTGAAGAAGGTTTCTGAGAATTATGAAACCAGTCAGCAGACTTTCAGGATTTCGGTTGCAGAAGACGGAACTGTAAGTGTAGATGGAAAGGCTCCTTCGAATGGAACACTCACCATTGTCAATAAGAAGAAGTCAACATCCACAGACACGAACAAAGGCTCGAATACCGGAACCAACAATGTACCGAAGAGCAGCGCAACGGCGGCAAATGATGTGAAGACCGCAGATGAAACGAATACTCTGCCGTTTGTACTGGCAGAAATGACAGGTCTTATCTGCATGATCGGCGCGGCGATGCTGCTTTTCAGAAGACGCAGAGATCAGAATATCGATAACAGGTAAAAGCTGATCGTCCGTAAGAATCAGAAATTGACTGCATGAAAAAGAACATCATAAAAATGAATATCTGATCTTCGGAACCAATTAAAAAAGAACGCCTCTAAAATGACCACTTCATTTAGAGGCGTTCTTTTATATAATGCTCATTATAAGCTTCCTCTGCGCCTCCAACATGCCAGCAGATTGCGATTGCTTCACCATGGCCTTGTATGGTATAATCTTGATCAGCCCGGGTGGAAAGAGTATAAACTGGTTGTTCTCCACTAAGAGAAGAGGACTTTCTATATTGGTCCATCCAGAGAAAAATGAAAAGCACTGTTTGTCAGCCACGTTATCGGAAAGTGGCTTTTTTAGGGGAGCTTAACGTATATGATTCAAACAACAACACAAAAAAGTTTTCGTCAGAAATTTTTTGGAGATAGAGCCTTTTATGCAATGGTTCTGGGAGTTGCCGTCCCGATTATGGTGCAGAACGGCATCACAAATTTTGTAAGCCTGCTGGATAATATCATGATCGGCCAGGTCGGTACAGAGCAGATGTCTGGAGCTGCAATTGTAAATCAGCTGCTGTTTGTCTACAACCTCTGCCTCTTCGGAGGTGTATCCGGAGCAGGTATTTTTACAGCCCAGTTTTATGGACAGAAAAATCATGAGGGTGTTCGCCAGACCTTCCGTTATAAATTCTGGATGTGTCTGGTGCTGACGACCGTCGCTGTATGTATCTTTGTTTTTAAGGGAGACGCCCTGATCCGGCTTTATCTGACGGGCGAAGGCGGCGAAGGGCAGGCGGCTGCTACCCTTGCTTATGGAAAACAGTATCTTTATATTATGCTGATGGGACTTCCGCCTTTTATGATCCTTCAGACCTATGCCAGTACCTTAAGGGAATGCGGAGAGACGGTTGTTCCCATGAAGGCAGGAATCTCCGCTGTCCTTGTTAATCTTGTTTTTAACTATACCCTTATTTATGGAAAATTCGGCTTTCCTGTTCTTGGCATACGTGGAGCTGCCATCGCCACGGTACTATCAAGGTTTGTGGAACTTATGATCGTTGTCATCTGGACGCATACCCACAAAGCAAAGAATCCCTTTGCAGATGGATTATACCGTACCCTTCGAGTTCCGGCAGCGTTGACTACGAAGATCCTGATCAAGGGGACGCCTCTTCTGGTAAACGAAACGCTCTGGAGCGGCGCACAGGCGACTCTCTCACAGAGCTATTCACTTAGAGGACTGAATGTCGTCGCGGGAATGAATATTTCCGGTACGATAACAAACCTGTTTAATATCGTATTTATCGCTCTCGGGGATTCCGTCGCCATTCTGGTAGGGCAGCTTCTTGGCGCGGGAAAAATGGAAGAAGCCCGGGATACAGATAACAAGCTGCTGGCTTTTTCTGTGATGTGCTGTACAGGAGTTGCCATCGTCATGGCGATCGTGGCACCCTTCTTCCCAAGGTTATATAATACAAGTGAAGAAGTAAGAGAACTGGCCAGAGGTTTTATTTTGATCGGAGCCTGTTTTATGCCCATGTACGCATTTCTTCACGCAACGTACTTTACGCTGCGTTCCGGCGGAAAAACAATCATTACCTTTTTCTTTGACAGTGTGTTTGCCTGGGCAGTAACAGTACCGATTGCGTTCACTCTGAGCCGCTTTACAGCGATACCGGTTCTCATGATCCTTGCAATTGTACAGGGCTCTGAGGTCATTAAATGTATTATAGGGTTTGTGCTGGTGAAAAAGGGAGTCTGGCTGCAGAACATCGTGTCGGATTAAACAGAAAGGCAAAAAGACAAAAAGAAGAACCTGAGCGCAGGTCATTCCGGCTGAATCCATAATATGACTCAAAATAGAAGTACAAGATAGAAGTTCAAAATAGAACTTCAAAGATAGAAGCTCAAGTTAGAAGCCCAAGATAGAAGCCCAAGATAGAAGCCCAAGATAGAAGCCCAAGATAGAAGCTCAAGTCAGAAGCACAAAATAGACGTTCAAAATATAAGCTTATAAAAAAACTGTGTAAAAAATGTGAAAGATAAAAAAGGCGGAAATCCGGTTTACAGGACTTTCCGCCTTTTCCTTTTATACTTTTGCACGGCAGATCATAGGATCGTTTCCATTCCGACCTTCTGGGGAACCATCCCCATCTTCTGATAGAAGCGGGCGGCACCTTCGTTGCAACTCCAGACATTCAGCGTCACATTGTAGCAGCCGGAGGAGCGGGCAAACGAAATGACGTAGTCATACAGAGCCTTTCCGACATGCCTGCCTCTGGCATATTCATCCACGCAGATATCATCGATATAGAGTGTCTTGATATCGGTCAGAACATGATCGTTCAGCATCTGTTTAAAAACGCAGAATGCGTGTCCAAGAACCAGGTCTTCATCATCGGTACAGACAAAAACAGGTGTTGTATCGTCTTTCAGGATCTCTTTTAATTCATCCTCTGTATACTTTGTGGCGGGACCTTTAAAAAGGTCCGGACGGCCGTTATGATGAACCATGTCTACCTGAACCAGCAGATTCATGATCGATGGGATGTCCTGCTCTGATGCGCGTCTTACGTTCATGTTCTCCTCCTGTAATGTGTATTAATCGATTGTGCCGGCAACCGCAGATGAATT
>CACZPF010000580.1 GCA_902782975.1 uncultured Lachnospiraceae bacterium | reverse complement strand
ATGGGGTTTGCCGACCTTTATTAAAGGCACCCCTTTCGCAGAATCCGCCGGGGACGGAATCGCGCTGACGGCCGTTCCGGATCCCGGCGGGGAAAAAGCTCCGGATCCCGGCAAGGCTGAAACAGGCCTCGCCCGGCGGAGCCGTCTCTTTTTTTCGGAACAAGAGATGAACCCTGGAATAGAACTTTGAAACGGAGGACAGCGGTTTGGAAAACATGGAACAGAATCGTCCGGACCTGAGGGAAGGTATCATCCGGTCCTGCAAATACTTAGCATTCCAGACAAGATAATAAATTTTCTCGCCATGATGATCATTGGCTGGATAAAGGAAGACAATGTTGCATAGAGAAATGCTCAGCTCCTTGCATCTTGAAAGATCGCCAAATCAGAGAAAATTCTGTAAGGGTTATGAAGAGATGTATTAGCGGAACGCCCAGCCAACATTATCAGGAGCATATACTCTGAGCAGGAAGCTGGCTGCATCAGACGGGTGAACCACACCCGGATGAGTGTACTGAGATATATGAAGGGTTCTGGTGAGAAATATAAGGGTCTCCGGGAAGAATTCAGGCAAGCGGTCTTGAGGGAATGCGGAATCTACCTCTGTTTGCCGGAAATGACGGCCTGGGACAAGCGGCGGGAGCGAGCCTCGTGAAGGAGCATGGCGTGGAATTATGGTGGATTCCCTGACTAGACTGGAACAGAAGCTCGAATTGATTTCCGAGGAGTATTATCGAAAAATGCGCGAATGTGCACAGAGAATCGGAAAAAACCTCCGGAATGGCGAATACCTGAAGGCTACCATAACAAAACCGGAACAACCCACGGGAAAGGAAATAAAACAGCTGGAAAAACAGCGAGCAGAACCGGGAAACCAGCAGGAAGAAAAACGGAGAACCATAGAAAAGACACTGCAGAAAAATACAAGCGGAAAACCGGCAGGGAAGTCCATTCAGTGGAATTCCTTCATGAACGCCCTGCTGGCTGCCTCCGGTGTGATCTTCCCGCTGATTTCCTTCCGCTATGTATCCAGGATTCTGCTGCCCGAAGGGATCGGAACCGTCACGTTCGCTACGTCGATCGTGGCGTACTTCTCCATGTTTGCCCAGCTGGGCATCCCAACCTATGGGATCCGGGCATGCGCGAAGGTGCGGGATGATCGGGAGGCGCTGACCAGAACGGTTCATGAGCTGCTGGGAATCAATCTGGTGATGGACCTGATTTCCTATGCCCTGCTTGCCCTGAGCGTCCTGTGCATTCCCAGACTGAGAGAGGAGAAACTTCTTTTCACAATTCTCAGCGCGACGATCTTGCTGAATTCCATAGGGATGGAATGGCTGTACAAGGGGCTGGAGGAATATACCTACATTACGGCAAGATCCCTGTTTTTCAAGGTGATAGCCATTCTGGCTCTGTTCCTCCTGATCCATGAGCGGACGGATTACATCCTCTACGGTGGAGTGTCCATCTTTGCCGCATCCGCCTCGAACATCCTGAACTTCATTCATTCCAGAAACTATATCTCCTTCCGCAGACCCGAAGACTGTGACTGGAGAAGGCACCTGAAGCCAGTACTTGTTTTCTTTGCCATGGCCTGCGCCACGACGGTTTATACCAATCTGGATTCCGTTATGTTGGGCTTCATGGCGACGGACATGGAAGTGGGCTATTACGCGGCGGCGGTGAAGGTCAAGACAGTCCTGGTAACGTTGGTCACCTCCTTGGGAGCCGTGCTTCTCCCCCGTTCCTCCTGGAATGTGGAACATGGAGAGTTGGAGAAATTCAAGCAGACGACCCGGAAAGCGCTCCAATTTGTGATTCCATCGGCCGCTGCGATGACCGTTTTTTTCATCCTGTATGCTGAGGAATGCGTCTGCTTTCTTTCCGGAGTGGTATTTCTGCCGGTGGTTCCGGCCATGCGAATCATTCTGCCGACTCTGATCTTCATTGGCCTGAGCAATATCATGGGCATTCAGATCCTGGTTCCCATGGGACAAGAAAAGGTGGTTCTGCGTTCCGAAATCGGGGGCGTCATCACGGATCTGATCCTGAATCTTCTGCTGATCCCGAAATGGGGCGCAGCCGGTGCTGCGGTTGGCACCCTGGCTGCTGAAGCGGTGGTGACCGCCATCCAGTATGCCGTACTGCGGAAGGAACTGAAACACTTCTTTCGGGAATACAAATGGCTTCGCCTGCTGATTGCTCTGATTCTGGCTGCTGGCGCAGGTCTATGGGTTCATTTTACAGGGTGGCAGCCGATTTGGATTTTGATAACAGCTGCGGTATGCTTCTTCGGAGCCTATGCGGCTTTCTTGGGATGGCGCCGGGATGAGATGATCCGTGAGTTAATCCAACGGATTGTGAAAAAGATCAAGAATTGAAGGAGAGGTTCTACTTTTCCATGGTGTCTTCCTAGCGTTGGGTTGTGGAAAGAACATAAATATGAATTGAATGGAGTTTGGAAGGCCCGAGAAAGTAGGGCTGGGAAGAATGGAGTTGCCAGTAAAGTATGAAGAAGAAGCTGTGGCCGATCCTTGACGTTCTTTTTATAGCAATTGGGCTCTTCATTTCAGTTGAGTTTTATTTCAGTTTAAGGCTGTCAGAAATACGGACCATGCAGATGAGCAGGACTCTGCCACTGCTTCTATTGTCTACTTTGCTTGGTTTGCATTTCTCCGGGATCTATAAATCCATATTACGCTTTGCTAGTGTGGACACCTTCATTCAGGCAATTATCGCTACGCTTGTCGGAACGGGCGCAACGTATATAATAAGCCTGCTCATTTCACTTTTCTCCCGATCGTCTGAGGATGCTCTTGGTTATCGCCTCATTCTTCTCCCCCGGCCTGTCTACTTTATTCAGTGGGTGATTACACTCGCCCTTATTTCAGGATCGCGTTTTTTTATCCGTTATAAAACAGCAGGTGTTGGAAAACATAGCGGAAAGGAACAGAAAAAAATCCTGGTTATTGGTGCTGGATATGCTGGGGCGACGGTAATAAGAGATATCCAGAACGGGAGATATGGGAATTCAGTTGCGATTGCTGTGCTGGATGATGACAAGTCGAAACGAAACGCTTCAATTTCCCGCGTGCCGGTTGTTGGGGGCACAAAGGAAGTAGCGTGGGCAGTTGAGCAGTATAAGATCGATGAGATCATAATTGCGATTGCTACACCGAAAGGGGATATTAAGGATCTCCTGAACGAGTGCATATCAACAAACTGTCATGTTCTTCTTTATTCCGGTGCACGAGAAGGATCTGAAGCCAGAGAAGTTAATATCGCAGATTTGCTAGGAAGGGCTGAGACTCATCTCGACATGGGAGAAGTGCAAGCATATTTCGCTGGGAAGAGCGTGCTGATTACGGGTGGCGGCGGAAGCATTGGATCTGAGCTGTGCAGGCAAATTCTTTCCTTCACGCCAGCGAAACTTGTGCTGTACGATATAAGCGAGAACTACATGTACGATTTGCTCTTCGAGCTAAAAGAAAAATATGGGGAACTAGTTAGTAATACAGTAGTTCTGGAGGTTGGAAGCGTTCGGGATGAAGAAAGCCTCTGCCGGGTCATGGAAAAATACAAACCGGACATCGTGATTCACGCTGCAGCGCATAAACATGTTCCCTTGATGGAGAACAGTCCAGAGCAGGCGATACTTAATAATGTGTTTGGAACGTACAAAACAGCGAAATCGGCTGTAGAGTGTGGAGTAAAACGATTTGTGCTAATCAGTACAGATAAAGCCGTAAATCCCACGAACGTGATGGGGGCAAGTAAGCGACTGGCGGAGATTGTGATAAATTCGATTCCCCATACACCGCAAAAAATTCATCAACCTTCTCAGTCCGCTCTTTCCAATACAGATAATATAGAGGATAATTGGACTAGAGAGAACAGCAGAAGGGACACAGAGGACAGAAGAGGCACAGAATTTATGGCTGTGCGTTTCGGGAATGTACTCGGATCTCATGGATCTGTAGTTCCGATTTTCGAACGGCAGATTAAAGCAGGGGGACCGCTGACACTGACAAGCCCAGACATAATTCGTTATTTCATGACTATTCCGGAAGCTGCGAGCCTTGTACTACAGGCGGTAAGCATTGGTCGTGGCGGAGAGTTGTTCATACTGGATATGGGCGAACCGGTCCGTATCAAGGATCTAGCGGAGAAAATGATCAGCCTGTACGGGAAGGGGAACGAGAAAATCGAGTATGTAGGACTCCGTCCCGGAGAAAAAATGTATGAAGAGTTATTGCTGGATAAAGAGAACGACAGGGCAACGGAGCGGGAACGCATCTACATCACGGATCAGGAAAAGATGGAGTGGAGCGAAGTCGAGCAGTGGATGACCGAACTGGAAGCCTGCCTTGAAATGCATGGGGATGTCAAAAAGGTAATAAGACAGATACTGCCGTCCTATCATGAGGGGGGTAGAAAATAAAGGAGCATTAAACATTTTAGATGGGGAAAATCCAGTAAGGAGACATAATGGGTTATTCATGGGAATTTGAAAAGAGAAAGAGAGAAACAATAACATTAATACATGTTCGGAATGCTAGTATCGTTTATATTTTATTACCATTGTTTTGCTTTGCTTGTGGCTTTTTAAGATGGTACTATTCGTTTATCTGTATTGTTGTAATATTATACTCAGCATATACGGCTATGCGTAGCGAAAATATTGAAAATCAATTTGTCGATCAACACTTTGGCTTTACGAATATGACTACGATAGTCCTCTTTTTGTTTTCAATGCTATGGACATATCTGGCAGGAATGAATGGGTTCTATTTTCAAAGCTCAGATTGGGACTGCAGAAATGCTGTTTACTTCGATCTTATAAGGTATGATTGGCCTGTAGTATATACTAAGAATGGAACGGCATTGGTTTATTATATTGGTCATTGGCTGCCACCGGCATTGATAGCAAAAGTATTCCAAAGCCTGACAGGCTCGATTGAAGCCGGTAGAATGGCTGGAAGAATGCTCCTTTGGATATGGTCTTCTATAGGACTAACGCTTGTGCTCCTGCTGATCCTGCAATTTGTTAATGCAGGAACCGGGAAAAAGAAAACCATTGCATTATTTCTTTTTGCCTTTTTCAGCGGGCTTGATATTATTGGCGCATTGTTGAGAGATAGACTGGGCTTTTGCCTGAGTCCAGAAATACTTCACTTGGAGTGGTGGATGCCGGGTGTTCAGTATTCTTCTATTACGACTTGTCTTTTCTGGGTATTCAATCAGACAATCATTCCTTGGTTGATTACACTCCTTTTTCTTGTTGAGAAGAATTCAAGAAACTATATATTTTATGGAACCATATGTCTCCTTTGCGGTTCTTTTCCCTGTGTTGGACTTGTATTATTAATGATTGTAAAAACAGTTAAATCATTTTTCGATAATAAAACCAGGCGACCAATTGGTCATGTTATGAGACAGATATTATCTGCTCAGAATGTACTTTCTCTCTTTTTTCTTTTCCCCGTAGTGAGCGCATATATATTATCGGCTAATACAGTTGGAAATAGTTTGGGAGCCGAGAACAGTCAGCCTTTTTTCTTTCTGAATTATAAACCGGGCAGCATAATAGCTTTTATCGTTCTTGAAGTAGGACTATACATGCTGTGCATATGGACAGATCACAGAAAAGATCCTATATATTATTGCATCGGTGTAACTTTTGTGATTGCGCCGTTTATTCACGTTGGCAGTTCACACGATTTTTGTATGAGGGCGTCCATACCTGGAATACTGATTTTGTCGCTGTATGTTATTCGCTTTTTGATGGAGCATTTTTCAGCTAATTCAAAAAAAGAAAACGGTGGGACGAACAGGGTAGCGCGAGTGCTTTCAACAGCACTGATTATTTGTTTTCTTATAGGTTCAGCAACGCCGTTTGTTGAACTCTATCGTGGAGCATACAATGTAGTAACCAGCCATACATTATTCTTGGAAAATCAGACCCTGATGACATTTAATCGGGAAGAAATCATTGACAATTTTCTGAGCAGCAGAGCAGGGGACAGTTTCTTTTTTAAGTACCTTTCAAAAACACAATATAATTAGGGGGGGCGTAGTTTATGAAGGTAGTGTTGTTGGCAGGTGGATTTGGCTCACGAATCAGTGAGGAATCGCAGTTCAAGCCCAAGCCTATGATTGATATAGGCGGGATGCCCATTCTCTGGCATATTATGAAAGAATATGCTTTCTATGGACATACAGAGTTTATTATTTGTGCTGGTTATAAGCAACATTTCATAAAACAATGGTTTGGAGATTATTTCCTCAGAACCAGTGACGTTACTTTTGATTTTCATGATGGTAAAAATGAAATGATAGTACATGAAAGTCACGCTGAACCCTGGAGAGTGACTGTTGTTGATACAGGATTAAACACCATGACAGGAGGAAGAATCAAAAGGATCAAGAATTATATAAGGAATGAGCCATTTTTCATGACCTATGGCGATGGAGTGTGCGATGTAGATATTAACAAGCTTCTGAAGTATCACCAAGAGCATGGAAAGATAGCAACCCTTACCGCAGTTTTGCAGGATCAGTCGAAGGGCGTGCTAGATATAGGTGGAGATAATGCTGTAAAATCCTTCCGGGAGAAAAAACAAAGCGATGGAGCACCCATTAATGCGGGGTATATGGTTTTGCAACCGGAGATATTTAATTATATTCGAGACGATCAAACCGTTTTTGAAAAAGAACCCTTAGAGCAGTTGGCGGCGAAGCACGAGTTGATGTCTTATATGCATCGGGGATTCTGGCAATGCATGGACAATATGAGAGAAAAAGAGATGCTAGAAAAACTACTTGCGGCAGGGAAAGCACCATGGAAGAAATGGGAGGATTAACCATGGAACCGGAGATGGGTTTTTATTCTGGAAAAAAGGTTTTGGTAACCGGACACACTGGCTTCAAAGGAAGTTGGCTTTGTCGGATATTAGTGAAAGCGGGAGCAATTGTTACCGGTTATAGTCTGAATCCCCCAACTGAACCCAATTTATTCAAATTGGCTAATTTGAAAGAGGTGATGACCAGCGTTATCGGGGATATCCGGGACCTGGATCATTTATTGAGTGTCTTTACGGAGACTCAGCCTGAAATCGTTTTTCATCTCGCGGCACAGCCACTTGTTCGGGATAGCTACGCTGATCCCCGGTATACCTATGAAACGAATGTGATGGGAACCGTGAATCTACTGGAGTGTGTGAGAAAAACAGCGTCAGTAAAAAGTGTCTTGAACATTACAACAGATAAAGTCTATCATAACAACGAATGGTGTTGGGGTTATCGGGAGAACGAGCCACTGGATGGATACGATCCTTATTCCAACAGTAAGAGTTGCAGTGAATTGGTGACTCATTGTTATATCAACAGTTTTTTCAACTCGCAGGATTCCCCGGCGGTATCAACAGCACGCGCCGGTAATGTAATTGGAGGAGGAGATTTTGCAAATGATCGGATTATTCCTGATTGCGTTCGGGCCATGAAGGAAGGAAAGATCATTGGTGTCCGCAATCCGTATTCTACGAGACCGTATCAGCATGTGCTAGAGCCGCTATCGGCATACCTTCTGATTGCGCAAAAGCAGTGGGAGGATAGAAGGTATTCGGGGTTCTATAACGTGGGACCGGATGATTGTGATTGTTTGACGACGGGTGAGCTGGTAGATCTGTTTTGTTCCTGCTGGCAGGAAGATTCAAAATGGGAAAACAAGGCGGAGCACAACGCACCGCATGAAGCAAATTATCTGAAATTGGATTGCAGCAAGATTAAATCAGTCCTTGGGTGGAGTCCAAGATGGCATATATCGGAGTGTATGGAGATGGTATGCCGTTTTAGTAAAATATTGCTGGAAAGTGGAGATGTTTCAGCAGAAATGGATCGTGAAATAGAATTATTTTGGAGCAGGGATACTGGGAGGAAAAGTGATGAAAAACTGGCAAAGTGAATCAGAAGCACGCGAACAGATCAAGAAGCTTGTTGCGGACTACTATCATGAATTCAAAGAAAAGAAAGAACAATTTACACCGGGAGACAGGATCACATATGCAGCTAGAGTCTATGATGAGAAAGAGATGCAGGCTCTTACAGATGCTATGCTGGATTTTTGGTTGACAACAGGAAGATTTTCTGACCGGTTTGAAAAGGAGTTTGCCTCCTGGATAGGTATAAGATATGCACATCTTGTGAATAGCGGTTCTTCGGCCAATCTTATCGCATTTATGGTGCTGACTGCACCGGAACTTGGAGAGCGACGCGTTTGCCCTGGAGATGAGATAATTACAGTTGCCTGTGGTTTTCCGACAACTGTAACGCCTATTCTGAACTATGGAGCAGTTCCTGTGTTTGTGGATGTCACGGTTCCTCAATATAATATTGATGTATCTAAATTGGAAGAAGCACGAAGCAAGAGAACAAAAGCGGTGATGATTGCTCATACTTTAGGTAATCCGTTTGATATAGCAGCGGTAAAAGATTTCTGTGAAAAAAATAAACTATGGTTGATTGAGGATAACTGTGATGCGCTTGGCTCCCAATATACAATTAATGGGGAAACTCGGTACACTGGTACATGGGGAGATATCGGCACGTCATCTTTTTATCCGCCTCATCATATGACCATGGGAGAAGGAGGGGCGGTTTATACAAACAATCCTTTGCTGCATCGACTGATTCTTTCATATAGGGACTGGGGAAGAGACTGTATATGCCCAAGCGGCCGGGATAATTTTTGTGGGCACCGATTCGATGGACAATTTGGAGACCTTCCAAAAGGATATGATCATAAGTATGTTTATAGCCATTTCGGCTACAACTTGAAAGCAACAGATCTGCAGGCAGCTATTGGATGCGAACAGCTGAAGAAGTTTCCATCGTTTATTGAGCGCAGAAAATATAACTGGACAAGGCTTCGTGAAGCGCTTGAATCTTCAGCGGATAAGCTTATTCTTCCTGAAGCTGCAGAAAACAGTGATCCGAGCTGGTTTGGTTTCATAGTGTCAGTAAAAGAAGAAAGTGGCTTGAAGCGAAATGAAGTAACAAAGTATATAGAAGAACACAATATTCAAACCAGGCTTTTGTTTAGTGGCAATCTTACAAAACATCCCTGCTTTGATCATATTCGGGGAACAGAGGCCTATCGAGTTGTCGGCGATCTTGATGAAACTGATTTCGTGATGAACAACAGCTTCTGGATTGGAGTCTATCCCGGGATGACCGAGGAAAAAATAGACTATATGACGAGAATAATCCGAGAAGCAGTTAATCAGAAAGTATGATGATTGGAAAAGACTATGCAAGAAGACAAAAAGCGCAATGGCACAATAGATTGCATGAAGTTTATATTTGCAATCGTTGTCGTAATTTACCATGGTAGTCACTTTCTCGGTGAAACACGCATGGCATTCCATGGGGGATTTATAGCAGTTGAATTCTTCTTCCTTGTATCCGGCTATCTATTAACGTTAAAAGCGTCAAAATCGGGGGGGGGGGGGGTAAATTATTTTGATGCGAACCTGGATATGATAAATAGTAAGATTTGAAGTGGTAAGATAAAACTGGACACGGAGGGGGTAGAAATTGGACACTGACCTGTAGTAAGCTGAACAGGCGAAATCAGGAAAGT
>CACZPF010000579.1 GCA_902782975.1 uncultured Lachnospiraceae bacterium | reverse complement strand
GACAGGGTACAGTCTGCAGAGCATCGGCGAAACGAGCATAATCGTATCTGGAAATGTATCAACGAATATGATTTATGCTTCGGCGTCTCCGAACAATTATACATACAATATTGTTTACCGCTCCAGCAATGGTACATCCCTGGGGAATGCAAGTGTCACGCATGCGTTCAACACCACCAATACCGTGGAGGCCCCATGGAAGGCCGGATACTCAACACCGGATTCCCAGAGGGTGACGTGGGATCAGACCAGCAAGACCATTACATTTACCTATAGCCCGGTATATGTGGGAACCCAGACACTGAGGGAAAACGAGTGGTGGTGGCAGTATAATAATAGTAGTAATGGTATTAAATATACTGTCACAGTCAGTTATTCAAACCGGACGTCTTCCTCGGTTCAGGCAACGATAACCTGGACCAATACGATTACAGCTAACACCAGGTTCGGATTCTGGCAGGCGTTTAATGTTTCCATTGGAAATGCAAGTACCGGAACTATCAGAATCTGCGAGAATTCTACCTGGAATGCTACATCCAGTTCAGCGAGATCCTCCACGAAGACCGCGACAGTAACAATTACCGGTCTTTCTGCCGATACTGCTTCGGTTTACTATAGCGCGAACACTTCCTCCTACGGGAGTTCGTCAAACCCCGGAAGTTTCGACGGATATGTGACGATCCCGACCTATTAAGGATATAATTTTCTTGATTAACTTTTACGTAATATAAACGCAACATTTTTGTGATGGTGTCAGGCACCAACGTGGGTTCCCACGTTGGTGCCTGACACCTTTTTTTCGCTTTTTGATTGTGATGAAATGGGCACTATGGTAAAATAGATACAGGCAGTAAATAGTAAATGAAACGATAAATAATAAAGGACTTGTCGTTTACCAGGGCATAAAGAGATATTCTTTGTGTTACATATTGATGGCGGGAGGTTATTTTCAGCAGGTATGGATGTAAAAAAGAGACGACGATATATATGGATGCTGCTTTTGGCAGTTCTTCTATGTTGGAACGGAAATGCGGAGGCATCTGAAGAATCGGCATCTGAAGATTCGGTATCTGAAGATTCGGCATCTGAAGAATCGACATCTGAAGAATCGGTATCTGACGAATCAGCATCTGACGAGTCAGTATTTGAAGATTTGGCATATGCGCCGGCAGCGGATTATAAAGTTTTTGATTACGGCAGTTCTCTTGACGATTATGCCAGTACTATTGCCGGTATTTATCTGACTCCGGAGCCGGATGTTGTCCGGGCTGCTTCGACAGGAGGTATAAAAGTAAGGTCAAAAATCCGGGCGGCTGAGCAGGAAATGTTTCCCGCACAGGCAGTTCTTTTAAAGACAGACGGAAGGGCTCTTGAACTTTGGGAAGAAAACCTGGTCTATGTCCTGAGAGGCCCGAAAAACTGTTATACATTATTCTACAGTTCTCAGGAAGCCGCGGATGCGGCACTGGCTGTTTATACGGCGATGGACGGGATGATCTATGCCGAATGTGATTCGGATGTATATGCGGTAGAAGATACTGGAATTAATATCGGAGAAGAGGAGATATTTTGGGAAAGTGAGATCAGGCCGGATATAGGAACCTCTGAACTGGATGATGGGGCTGTGGACGGATCATCTGTGGACGGATCATCTTGGGAAGGATCATCTGTGGACGGATCATCTTGGGAAGGATCTTCTGGAGAAGGATCTTCCGGAGAAGAAATGTCCGGGGAAGAAACAACGCGGGAGTTTCTTTCCTGGGGAGCAGAGCGTATGAATTTTGGCAGCTATCTGAATTATACAGCACGCCTTACTTACGGAACATCCGGCAGCAGCGTGATCGCCCTGATCGACTCAGGCGTTTATCCCCATTCTATGATAGTACCTAAGATGCCCGTGCTTGGAAGGGATCTGGTGGATAATGATGATGATCCCACCGATGATCTCTACGGACATGGTACGCATGTGGCGGGAATCATAACAGACTGTACCTTTGGCCTGCCTGTTTACATCTATCCGATCCGCGTCCTGAATGCTAATGGCGGCGGAAAAATGGGCAATGTGGTGAACGCCATCGAACAAGCCACAATGGCGGGAGCGGATATCATCAATCTTTCGCTGCAGTCCGATGTCGTATCGGAAGCATTGGACACAAAGATTCGGGACGCTCTCGCTGCCGGCATTACGGTGGTATCGGCGGCCGGAAACAGCAATAAGGATACCGCGAACATTTATCCGGCGCATATGACGGAGCATGGCATGATCGTCGTGGGATCTGCTGCGGTCAGTGGGGACACGATCTCGAAGGCATCTTACTCCAATTACGGGGAAAGTGTGGATGTGTATGCCTTTGGAAGCAGCATCAACAGCTGTTCGAATACCGGAGGATTTATCCTGAAGACCGGAACCTCCATGGCAGCGCCTCATATCAGCTCGATCGCCTCGATGCTGCGGCTTCTCCATCCCGGAATTACGCCGGCCGATATAGAGTACAGGATCGTAAGTGCTTCTGATGTTTATGGCAATCTTTTGATTCCTGATCTGACAAATCTGTTTCCTGTGAGCAGGAACTTCTCACTTCATACAGTAAACATGATCTGTAACGATACATTAACGCTTCCATCGGAAGCGCTGCCGGCAGAAACCGGCGAACAGCTATTATATGAAAGTTTGGATCCCTCCATTGTGGCTGTGGACGGCAGTACACTGACAGCGCTGCAGGAAGGAACAACGGTGATCGTTGTTTCCTGTACCGGCCTTGATACAGTAACCTTTACGGTCAATGTACTGGATGGATCAGAGGATCACACACTGATCCTGCCGGATGTACTGTCAGAACTTTCGGATGAAGCTTTCCGGGGTGATTCACAGGTTTATTCGGTCGTCCTCCCGGACATGATCCGGACGATCGGAGATCATGTATTTGAGGAATGCAATTCCCTCTCCTTTATCAAACTTCCGTCCCTGCTTGCATCGATCGGGAGAAATACCTTTTCAGATGCCGTGATCCTTTGTGAACCGGCTACCCTGGCCCATCAGTATGCTGTAGAGTATGGTCTGCAGTACATAGCACGATAACAAAGCAAGGAGGATAAAGGGATGAAACAGTTTGTAAAAACCATGCTTTCTGTGTTTCTTTGTGTGGCTATGCTGGCAGGTTTTCTGCCGGTGGAAGCACTTACGGCAGTCAGCGTAAGCGCCGAAGAACTGACAGATTCTTCAGATGACGGATCGGCCGTAAGGGACACTGCCGCAGGTGATCCGGCTGAAGAACCATCACTGAGTGATCAAAGTGCAGAAGAGACGGTACTGAGTGATGAAAGTGCAGAAGAGCCATCACTGAGTAACAACAGTGCAGAAGAGCCTTCACTGAGTAACAACAGTGCAGAAGAGCCTTCACTGAGTGATAACAGTGCAGAAGAGCCTTCACTGAGTGATAACAGTGCAGAAGAACCGTCACTGAGTGATAACGATTCCGAAGTTCAAGCCGCATCTGCAGCATATGAACCAGATGAGACGGAAGAAATCCATGCCGCCGATCTTGCTGTTTCCGGAGGCAAAGATCCGGAGGATATTCTGTCCCGTGCGGAAGCTCTTAAAGCGGCAGGAAAAGAGAAGATCAGCGGTCCCTGGCGCTTCGTTGTCCTGGAGGAGAACTGGGCGGTAGTGACAGGTTACGAAGGAGAAAGTACCGGCATCTCCGATCTTGAAGTGCCGGATCTTCTTTCCGGTGCGGACACAGTCGGTGTTGCGGCCGGTGCGCTTTCGGACGTTTCTTCTCCGGATTATATTACCCTTCCTGTCAATGTCATTGCAATCGGAGAAGGCGCATTCGCCAAAGGCAGCACGATTCGTGCCAACAGCGGCGTTTATGCGGCTAAGTGGGCGGTTCGGAACAAGTACGGATACGAAACCACTTCAGATTATGATTTTGTAAAGGGAGTGGTGGACCTTACCGGCATCCGTCAGGAGAATTATAACCGGATCAGTGCCGAAGAGATCTGGCTGCGCGATCTGGAAGCAGCCCAGCTTCAGGAAGGCAGCACCTTCTTCCTTCTGGATCCGGATAATCTGTATCAGATCTCCTACTACAGGGTTACGGCAAAGTCGGAAGCCCCGGGAGGGTTTGTAGCTTTACAGTGTACGACACCTGCTGCAGACGAGATCCTTATTCATTACGAAGCGGTCGGTGAAACGCTTGCTGTCGATATGTCCACCCTTCGGCTGACGGAATATGCCGAAGTCAGCGATACAGCACTGGGCAAGGGACATGTGAGTCGTGAAGGAACTGACGGCCTGTCCTTAAATATCAATATTCCAAAGATAAAGATAGGCAATGCCGATTTAAAGATCAGCGGCGGCTGGTATTCCACCTTCGTAGCGGATTATGAAATCGGCATATTCAAGGCGGACAAGGTTAAGCTTGTACAGGAAGATAAATTTGAGATCAAGGGCAAACTTGAGGTAAAAGAAGACAAGCTCGATCCGGAGGGTCAGTATTCGGATGTCATAGAGAATACGATCAAGGAGCTGAAGGGAAGCAAAGGTTTCAGCAAAACCGAAAAAGAAGTTCCCCTGGGTACAGCAGTGGTATTCAGCGTAGCAGGAATCCTGAATGCAGGCATAACCTTAAAGGCTTCGGTGGAAGTAAGTGGAGCCATTTCTCTTTCCTATTCCTGTACGACCTCTACCACATATGAGTATGAGCAGGGGAAAGATACAAAGGTTACCTCTGTAGATAAGGAAAAGAATATAAGCGGTTCGGTTGAAGGCAGCATCAAGATCGGCGGGGTAGGTGCTCTGGAACTCTATGTCACGGCTCTTAAGGTCTTCAGTGCAGAGGTCTTCGTCGGTGTTGAGGCGGAGGCAAAATACGATGCGACCCAGATGCTGAATCTTCTGGGAAATCAGGTATCCAATCTGGCGGCGGGAAATTCTCTGGTATTTAAAGATGATCTCAATCTCAATATGATCGACTGTATTGAGGTAAGTGTAAACCTTCTGGTGGAAGTAGAGCTGAAAGCGGGTCTTGGAGAATGGACGACCACGCTTGGCAAATGGAAGCTTATCGAGATTCCGATCGCTGAACTGCATGTTCACCGCCTTCACGTTGTATTTGTACAGGGGTATGACAGCACCAAAGATGAATATATCTATACCATTGCACCAGCTCTGAAGGACCGCTTTCATACGGCAAAGGCCTGCCCCTATGAGGTGTTCAACATCCGCTTCCTGCTTCCTGAAGGAAAGGAGGACAGGGTCCTGCTCCGGATCCCGAATATTTCCAAGGGATATAAGCTGGAGAGACCTTCCATTTCTCTGGAAGAGTCGGACAATGTAAAACTTATAAGCTGGCACGATGATCCGAGTCTTGATGATAAATCGAAGGTGGCCTCCTGGCCGGTTACCGTCAATCAGACCACGGATTATTATGCAAAGACTGCTCCTTATCATAATGTCTGGCTGATCGGTACCGATGGAACGGCCATCTCCGGCGGCGCTGTGATCAGGGATAAAGATACGGACGAGACCAGAACAGAGACAGACGGCAAGAAGAAGGTGGCAGAGAATGAATCCATCGCCCTGCCCCGGAATACGGCGGACGGTACAGTCATAAGAGGCTGGGTGGAGGTCTCTTCCCGCGATGACCTGACACCGGTGGGTGACACCATGGATCCGGG
>CACZPF010000578.1 GCA_902782975.1 uncultured Lachnospiraceae bacterium | reverse complement strand
CGTAAATGTAGGAGTCGGCGCGCATGCCAAAGCGGAGATCAAGGGTTCCAAAATAAGCTGTGAAGTAGGGGCTTCTGTTGGTATAGGCGCCAGTGTCGGACTGGAAGTGGATGTAGGCGGCCTGGTAGATGCCGTCCAGTCTACGGCAGAAGCAGTCTGGGATTTTCTGTTCCCAGAGGCACAGCCGTCGGCCGAAGCATCAGCAGCTGATGTTTCAGCAACAACAGCAGCGTCCGGCTGAACACCGGGAGATCGAGATCTGCTGACAGGAAGATTTCAATCGATGCAGAGAGTGTCGCAATTACCTGTTAATGATTACTTTGAAAGGAAAAAATATATATGGGTAATACCGAGAAAGAAATGATTGATCCGGAAAATGCTGAAAGAAAGAATGATGAAATAAAAAGCATAGGCCTGGAAAAAATAGGTCTGCTGCCGGCAGGAAGCGTCGTTCTCCTTTCCGGCAGTGCCAAAAGAGTAATGATCATGGGGTATCTTCAGGCAAGACCGGAAGATAAGGAAAAGGTATATGATTATTGTGGCTGCCTTTATCCGGAAGGATATATGGAAGCCGACAAAATATATCTTTTTGACCACGAACAGATCGAAAAAATATATGCACTTGGCTACATAGATGAAGAACAGTTTGCGTTCCGCGAACAGCTGGAAAGAGCATACCGGGAAATCAGGAACGAAAACTGAGAAAGTATTGAAACTGCCCGATGCAGGGAGTTTCGCAATTGACTGCCGTTATTCCAGCCGAAAGGGGACTGTCTTCATGGAGGATTTTTACAGATTTATAAAACAGCTGGCTCTTACACAGAACACTGCTTTTCTGACCGTACTGGAAGGACCGCATGCTGCAGAGAAAGCAGTCCTTCAGGATGGAAAATGGATCTTTAAGGAACCCGGGGGATTTTTTGACAGCATTAGTCCTGATGAAATAATCCCGGGAGAACAGGGCGTAAACGAAACAGGCAGCACCGAAAACGAGGCAGCCGGCTCGCAGAAAAGAAATCCATACTCTATAAGGGACGGAATTGTTTCTGTTCATGGAACAAAGATCTATGTTGAATTACCAGGCAGCCGAAAGCATATGGTCATATGCGGCGGAGGGAATGTTTCGCTTTGTGTGGTACGTCTTGCAAAGATGACGGGCTTTTATGTGACTGTTCTGGAGGACAGGCTCACTTTTGCCGATCAGGCAAAGGAAGCCGGCGCGGATGAGGTGATCCTGGATCAGTATGCAGAAGGTCTGAATAAGATTCCGGGAAGCCCGGATACCTATTTTGTGATCGTCACAAGAGGACACAGGTTTGACGAAGAATGCCTGATGGCGATTCTGTCGAAGCCTTTTGCCTATGTCGGCATGATGGGCAGCAGAAAGCGCACGGACCTGATACGCTCGCATATTCTGGCGCAGGGAATTTCTTTCGAAACGGCAGAATTGCTGCATGCACCCATCGGGCTGTCCATTCATGCGCAGACGCCGGCCGAGATCGCGGTCTCGATTCTTGCCGAGATCATCGGGATAAAGAATGAACATGGGACGAGAGAAGGCTATCCGGAGGAGATTCTGGAAGCATTGACCGGCAGGTCCGGCCCCATGGTTCTCATGACTATCATCGAAAAAAAGGGCTCGGCCCCTCGTTCTGTCGGAACAAAAATGCTCCTTCTTCCGGACGGTACAACCATCGGGACGATCGGCGGGGGCTGCATGGAGGCCGAGATCCTTTCCGCTGCCCGCAGCCTTATGAAAAGATGTGGCGAACCATCCGGTGAGATATGCGGCAAGCCATCCGGCGCTCCATCCGGTGAGATATTCGACGAAATATCCGGCGCTCCATCCAATGAAACAACCGGTAGCACTCCTGCTGAAATCTCCGGTCAGCTCACCCGAAGATCCGGCACAGCGCCACTTCAGATCTGTTCAGCGGATCTGATGACGGATCTGGCGGAAGAGGAAGGGATGGTCTGCGGCGGGCGTATCCAGGTTCTGCTGGAACTGAAGTAAAAAGTATGTGTAGTTACTTTTCGTTACTATTCACAGTCGGATTCAGATGAAGACAAAACTCGTCAAGTGTGCTTGTAAGAGTTTTGTCTTCATCTGAATCCAGCCTGCG
>CACZPF010000577.1 GCA_902782975.1 uncultured Lachnospiraceae bacterium | reverse complement strand
TAGAGGTATGCGGAAACGGAGGCGCATTTGGAGATACACGGTATGCGCTGACAAAAGATCCGGACGGGTATTTCAGACGAACCTTCAAAGACATACCGGACGGTTTCCATCTGCTGAAATTCTTTGTGGATGATGTGCAGCTGGTAAATCCGATCATGCCGATCGGATACGGTACTTTTATGCCTCTCAATTTTCTGGAGAAACCCACTCCGGACAGTGACTTCTTCTACATTAAAGATGTTCCGCACGGGAGTGTCCGGATGGAATTATACCCCTCTTCCGTGACAGGACGGATGAAATGCTGTTATGTCTATACACCGCCGGGATATGATACATCGGATAAAAGGTATCCGGTTGTTTATCTTCAGCATGGAGCGACGGAAAATGAGACAGACTGGGTATGGCTCGGGAAGGCGAATTTTATCCTTGATAATCTTCTCTCTGAGGGAAAATGTGAAGAAATGCTTGTTGTGATGAACTGCGGATATGGTTTTGTGGGAGAAGAATCCCCTGTATTTCTTCCTGGAGATTTTGACAGAGAGCTTGTATCCGACTGTATTCCGTATATAGACGGAAAATACAGGACGATCCGCGACAGAAAAGGCAGGGCGGCGGCCGGCCTCTCTCTTGGTTCGGCCCAGGCATTTTACGCAGCCATGGCACACAGAGATGTATTTGCTTCTCTTGGAATGTTCAGCGGAGGTCTTCCCCTGGTACGTTACGATTACGATTATTCGGAATTCTTTGAAGACGGACAGAAGGTCAACGAGAATTTTGATCTGCTCTATATGGGAGTAGGGGAGCAGGAAGGCTTTTATGAGCATACACTGGACTGCTGCCGGATGCTGGATGAACGGAACATCCATTATCGGTTCTTTTCCTGTCCGGGCTATCACGAATGGGATGTATGGAAGCGTTGTTTATATGACTTTGCGCAATATGTATTTCGGGGGGTGAGGGAATGACCTATGAGGAAATGATAAAAAACCAGGCATTGTCCATGCACGCCCTGATGTTTGACAGTGTGAACCGGCGCTTTGACATTTATGCTGATCCGGGAGAGGAAATACGGGGGCATTATGTAATGGTTAAACCCGGCGTGCGGCTTCTTCCCAACGGGGACGTGGAATTTAACTTCTACGCTCCGAACGCCAGAACAGTTGAAGTGGCAGGCTGCGGCGGAAGAATGTCCGCCGAAAAAACAGCGATGCACAGAAATCCCGAAGGGGAAGAAGGCTGGTGGCAGGTCGTTATTTCCGGAATTCCGGAAGGATTTCATTATCACCAGTATTTTGTGAACGGTGTCCGGTGTCTTAATCATCTTTCACCTATCGGATATGGATCTTTCGAGCCTCTTAATTTCTTTGAAAAACCGAAAGAGGGAGAAGACTTTTACCTGTACAAAGATGTAGAAAGAGGAACGATACGGACAGAATGGTATTATTCCAACGCTTCAAAAAGCTGGAGGATCTGTTACGTCTATACACCGCCCGGCTATGAAACTTCTCCGGAAAAACATTATCCCGTCCTGTATCTGCAGCACGGAGGGGGAGAAGATGAGACCGGCTGGGTGTGGCAGGGAAAGATCAACAATATCGTGGATAACCTTCTTGCGCAGAAGAAATGCCGCGAGATGCTGATCGTCATGAATACCGGATACTGCTTTAATGAAAATACGATCCATCCGGCACTTGGCGCACTGGATGATCTGCTTATCCGTGACTGCATTCCTTATATTGACAGTCATTTCAGGACGATCCCCGATAAGGATCATAGAGCACTGGCCGGTCTTTCCATGGGAGCCATTCAGTCACAGATGGCGGTCTTTGACCACACGGATGTTTTTTCCGCACTTGGTGTTTTAAGCGGCACATTTCTTATTAAGTCGGTGATCCGGGATTATTCCTGGCTGACAGATGATATTGATGAATTTAACCGAAGAATAAAGTATCTGTTCCTGTCTGTGGGGGAGTATGAACCTGCTATTTTCCAGCGTACGGATGTAGTTAAGGAACTTGCCGAAAGAGGAGCAAATGCAGAATACTATATCTGTCCGGAAGGCTATCATGAGTGGCATGTATGGAGGCATGGTATTTACAGATTCCTGCAGAAGCTGTTTATCTGGACAAAGGAGTGAAAGATGTACGAGGGATTTTTTAAACGTGTAAGACATTACTGGAATATGCCTAAGCATGCGGCATACCTGTTTATCCTGCCGACGATGCTGGTACTGATTGTGTTTACGATTATTCCTTTGATCAGTTCCTTCTTTCTGGCTTTGACAGATCTGAAACTGTTTTTGACCAGCATTAAATTTGTCGGTTTGGAAAACTATATTAAGGCGTTTCATGATGACCGCTTTATCAATTCTCTCGCAGTTTCCATCAAATTTGCCCTGATGGCGGT
>CACZPF010000576.1 GCA_902782975.1 uncultured Lachnospiraceae bacterium | reverse complement strand
TTTTTACTGCAAGATACATATTCCCCCAACCGCGATGCACCCGTATCTGAAGCGGCTCGCCTTCAAATTCGATGGCATCATAATACCGGCTTGCAGACTCAAACACATTCGCGATCCAGTCGATCACTCCCTGGCTGCGCTGAAAATGCATCTGAATCACATCGCGGTCCGGCTCATAATGGATCTCGTAATTGACCTCATGCGCGATCCCGAGTAATTTTCCGATCTTTGTCGTGTTATATTTCACAGCGATATACTTCACCGGATAGGTCACCCGTCCGGTGTGTGTAAAATCTTCGCTTGTGTTGATGAAATACTCCTCAAAGGGGAGCCGCTGATACTTCCTGTCCATAATACAGATTCACAATCATTGCCCCGATAATTTCCATGAATTTTTTCTATTATAATATTTTTACAAACACACGCCAAGAACAACGCGCAAAAAAGCGGTACCGGAACTCACCGCTCCGATACCGTCTGCGTCATTTTACCGGGACAATGCCTGCAGGGAACATCACACACTTCTTAGAAGCGCAGGCAGCAGACCCGAAAGCCGGATATCTATCACCTGAGATTTCTCCCCTTCATCCAGAAATCCTTCTTCTCGCAGCCAGGTCACTGTATCTTTGATCGACTCTGAAAACGGTCTGCAGCGGAAACCGAGTTCCCTTTCCGCTTTGGAACAATCAAATTCGTTATTTCGGTTCAGCATATAGATGTTGAATTCCGAAAGAAGCGGTTCCTTCCCGGTAAACCTGCTTGCCAAAGCCAGGATCCTGACTCCTATATGGGCGAGTTCTTTCGAAAGTACAAAGGATCTGCCGGAAAGGCACGCCGCCTCGTTCATCAGGATGAACATATCATGCATCGTCACAACTTCATTGCTCATGATATAGCATTCCCCCCTGCGTCCTCTATGGCAGGCAGCAATCACTCCCTCTGCCAGATCTCTTACGTCAACACTGTTGAAAGTACCTTCAATCCCAATCTTCATCTTTCCCTGCACAAAATCCCTGACCATAGTGGTGACTGAGCCGAAAGCGTAGTCGTACGGCCCGCAGATTCCTGAGGGATGGATGATGGAAGCGTTAAACTCGGGATGATCCTTCAGAGCATCCATTACCAGCTGCGTAGCTTCTGCCTTTGTTTCAGAGTAATAGCCGACCAGACCTTCATTTGGCCAAAAATGATCTGTCTCTGCAATCTTCTGTCCTGCCGGAAGTTCCGGTATCGCTCCGATCGAACTGATATAGACCAGCTTTTTAACCCGATGCTTCAGGCACTGGTCAATGACATTCGCGGTACCGTCGACATTGACAGCATGGACTTTGGGATTTGCTTCTACCTTCACCCAGACAATGCTGGCACAGTGTATCACATAGACCTCGTCGTCCTCGTTGTTTTCAAAAAACCGTTCCAGCGAACCATTGTCAAGAAGATCGCCATGGACGATCTCAATTCCCTTCGGTAAATGTTTTTCCGCAGGATCCCCATCCAGGACCAGCGCCCGTACACGCTCTCCTCTGGCAGAAAGCATACGGCAGATATTGCTGCCCAAAAATCCAGCGGCTCCGGTGACAAGATAAACCTCATTTTTCATTATGTAATCCTCCTTTTCCTGGCTTGGAGAAATAATATCTCCGTTGAATATATTTGTCAACATTATTTTGTTGAATTCTTACATCTCGCTTTTTCGCACCAATATAACAAGATCCTTCTCATAACAAAAAAAGCCAGTCCCCTGGTAAAGGACTGGCTCAGTATATCATTGTTTCAGATCAGATGAATTTCGCTGACGGGATCTCCTGCTGTATAATGGGCGAGATATTCTTCTCTCAGAAGCATCGCTTTTTCGAGATCAAACAGAAGCACAGATAGTTCACCATTATAGGATAACTGATCTTTACAGGCACAAAGATGATCATATGCACCGGGATGATTCGTCACAACAGATACTATGCGGGTTCTGAGCGGTTTCAGAAACACCAGCTCTTCCACCATTCTCCGTATTGTGTTTTCTGCCAGCGCCTGGGAAACAGACTCCTCATCTGCAATACATGCATATTTGATCAGATATTCTGATATTTCATGGTCCATCAGCCTCACACAGGTGTCAAAGTGAACCTGATCCACTTCCACGCCATCTGTATGAACAAGCTGAAAGGTCAGCCCTTGTTTCCCCAGATTTCCTAAAATGATGCCGTTCGCTATGGCCGTAAACCGCTGTACTTCACTTTGGATGTGCTGGATTCTTCTGATTTCCTCCGGCTTCATTGCTGAATAAGAATTATCCGATCTTCCGCGGCAGTCTGCAGCTATGCCTCTGGCATGTAATACTCTTATCATAGCAGAGGACGGTATGTCAGCCAACGTTGTCAGCATACCTACAGACATACCGGCAGACATGCCGTTCTGAAACTCCTCAGACGCGCCCGCAGCCGACATCATCTGCTCACAGGTCACACCGCCCCTCGGGGAAGCCTGCGGATTTGTCAATGCTTCATAAATCCCCGGTTTTTTGGGAATATATGTCCCGTTTATCATCTTGGATATAATTGCTGCGTCTATTCCGGAATCACGTGCATATGCTCTTAAGGAACGGTCTTCTCCTTTTGCCTGTTTTACCAATTCCCCTACGCTGATCCTGCTCATTCATTTCATCCCCTTATAACATAATCCTTGAATATTTATATCATAGTTGAATGATTTTAACAACGCATATACAAACGGCGGAAAGATTTCTCCTTCCGCCGCAGATACAGGCTCTTATCAGAAAATATATGAATTGAAAAGACACTAATGCTTGTGCCTGAAGCTTTTTCAGCCGAGCATCTTTCTCGAAACAAACATATTAAGAGCAGCGCACACCATCGCGCTTACAGAAATCCATAACACGATCATATTCATAATCAGATTCTTTTTTTCCATCGTTAATCTGTCACCTCATCAAATATTTCTCTTATTCCCTGTTTACAAGCTGATTCAGTGAAGAATTCAGGGCAATGGCTGCTATAATAAGCGCAACTAAAGCAATTACCAGTACTAACACATCTTTCCCAAAAATTTTTTTCATAACATGTACTCTCCTTATGAGTCAGCAGACTGATCTGTATTTCCCTGCGGCAATGAAAATTTATCAAACTTCGGCATAGCCAGGCTGTCGATTTTCCATATTTTCTGTTCTTTGATCATCGTCAGTTCGATCGTTCCGGTCATACTGTTCTGATAGTCAAAACCGACGACCGCTTTTGAGGACTCAGACCCTTTCATCACGTCCAGAATAGTCCATTTGCATTCCGAGAGTTTCTCCAGCAGAACACTCACTGCGTTTCCACCCAGAAGAGCCGTTGTAAACAATGCGATTTCCGGTCTTTCGGAAAGCGATTCAAGGCTCTGTATACTTTTTAGCGCATTCGCCGTAAGATGTTTTTTCAGACAGTCCAGCCCCGACTCTCTCATATCGTCAAAGGCATTGTTCAATGCGTGTTCCGGACTCCAGCGTTCAAAAAGTCCAAATGCCATACTGTTTTTCACACTCCTTTAAAATCCAAAACCCATACGGACTGATATACCGCTGCTATATCGGTATTATACCTGTAATATGTTAGTCGCACAACAATACCTTAAGAAATAATTCTATATGATCAATCGGTTTCCAGTTATAAGTGTTCCTCTTCCTTGAACCTCTTTACAACAGTTTCAAAACTGTCCCTTCCGCTGTAAGAGGTTCCGCCATCCTGCGTCTTTTCATTGGATACTGTTGACTCTGTCATGGTGTTTTCCTCAACGATCCTGTAGAAATCTGATGTGACAACCGTGTCTTTTTCAAGCGGTGTGGGCTGTGTTGACCCAAACTCGTCCATCAGCACTGAACCGGCAGGATGTGTTTCCGGATCCATGGCGTCCAGACGGTTCATATAGTTAAGGTATCCCACGCAGAATGCCAGCGATTCCAGGTCTCCGTTATAGTCCTGTGTTTCCTCATTATAGGTTCCTTTAATAAAACGTTCCGTGAAATCATCCGTGTTTTCATAAGCTCCGCCGGAGATTTTTCTGATGACCTCATCGAGTGTATCACCCTCATGCAGACGGGAAAGGATTTCACTCAATCCTTCCCGCAGCTTTTCACTGGAGATAGATTCTATATCACCATTCTGATCCAGAGTCACCGCTCCGGTGCCATCCAGATCCCGACATGCAAGATCTGCCAGATACAGGCAGGCCATATACCCGGACACATACGTTGCTCCGTTCACATGCCCGTCAGAGTTGTCTTCTGACGCCGCTTCCAGATTGTATCGGTCTTCTCCGGTTCCTTCAAGATAACCCATATTGGCATACATGCGGCACAGCTGTCCGTTCGTGCATGTATCAAGATACTGCTGTGCATCAATGTCATAGTGGTATTCCCGAAACAGCTGCAGATCTGCCGGATAAATATTACCGACACATCCGGCCAGACCTTCCTGGAACCAGCTCGGGAACATCACTTCCTCTATCAGTTTATCCCCCTCTTCGACCGTGATCAATTCTTCCGGAGAGAACAGGTAGGACTCAAAATCTGTATAGCCGGACATACCGACACGGTTGTAGTCGTCCATAAACGCATGGAACAGTTCGTGGCAGAAGGTGGTATCCAGCTGAATACGGGTCTGTCCGTCCAGTTCCAGCAAAGCGTTATCCATGTCGCTGCTCATGTTCAGGGATTCCGCATCCATGCAGATCATGTATTTGTAAATGCTTTCGTTTTCGTCTTTTTCATACTCAGGGCTGCCGAGAACATAGGCATAGACACCGGGTGCGACGTTTTCGTGTTCCTCAATTCCATCCTGATCCCCTGTACCATAATAGATATACAGTCCGATCTCTCTGCCGAGTTCATCATTTGCCGCCGCTTCCTCAAAGCAGGGAAAACTTTCAACAAGGAGATTTACTGCCTGAGGCTCAATGGACGCAACAATAAGATCGACCAGATCCTGAAGCTGCTCATTCCCCAACGCATCCTTTGCGGTTTGGGAACAATAGATATCGACAAGACGGCCGGGCTCGTCTTCTATGGCGGTATCTTCCGGTTCCGCGGCAAAGACAGACACCCCGGAAAATCCCTGAAGCATACCGATACATAGTACAGCAGCTGTCAATTTCGCCGCAAAACATTTTGCTGTTCCAACATTGTTTCTCATTTGCATTACCTCCGGTCACTGTGTGTTTGTGCCTCAGACATTTTGATTCGATTACTATGTCAATTTCGCGGGGATACTATCCCAAACAGGATTAATCACGGAACAGCAGAACTACCGTCTCGACGTGCCTGGAGACGCCGGTATAAATGTCGG
>CACZPF010000575.1 GCA_902782975.1 uncultured Lachnospiraceae bacterium | reverse complement strand
TCCATGCCCAGCTGTACCGGATCCTCAGTAAACGGAGCGATCACAAGAGGATTGTCCTCTCCCATCTGATCCATCGCCCATGCCGTGTTGCCATCATAGGTAAACATAACAGAAACTGCTCCGCTCACCATATTCTGCTCTGTACTTCCATATGCCAGAACATTTTCGTTGTATTTTACGAGCCACTCATAAGCCTCGGCGATCTCATCCTCATTGGTGGAGTTGGGATCATAGCCAAGCGCTACAAGAGCGATCGGAAAGAGATTGCGCGCACCGTCTATCGAACCGATCTGGCCTGCCAGAGCCGGGTCCAGAAGGTCATTGTAGCAGGTGATCTCCTCGAGCGGACAGGTCTCGGTATTGTATACAACATAAATATAATTCATCAGATAAGGAACACAATAATCATGAATATCTTCGTTCCAGTAGGATTTGTTGAGATTTGCCTCGGCGTTCGGAACTTTGCTGATATCCAGTTTTTCAAGATAGTCATTTGCGATCAGCGATTCCATGTAGGCATCGCAGGTCATGATCAGATCATACTCATCGCCGGCGCCGGCTGTCAGTTTGTTGACCGCATCGGCATTATCCGACATGTAGCTTAAATTCACCTTACATCCATTTGCTTCCTCAAAGCCGGCGATCAGATCATCGGAAATATAGTCTCCCCACATGTAGATGTTGAGCTCGGTTTCATCCGATGCCGATACGCTAAGAGTTCCTGCTCCTGTGAGAACGGAAAGCCCCATCATAAGTGCCAGACCTGTTGCTACTGCTTTCTTCATGTCAATACCTCCTTAAAAGTGTAAAAGTGTGATCTATAAGAAGCGGGAGGAAAATTTTCCGGCCGCCGCTTATCCTTCTGTTTCTCTTTGTGCTCTCTTTTTCAGCATCTTCCGGAGAAGGTTCTGCATCAGCATGGCTGCCACCATGAGAAGAATCATCACGGTCGTCAGAGCGTTGACATCACCCGAAATTCCGGTACGGTTCAGAGACAGAATCAGCACCGGCAATGTGGACTGACTGGCTCCTGCGAGCATGTTCGACATAACCACGTCGTCAATGGAAAGAGTAAAACACAAAAAGGCGGAAGATATGATTCCCGGCATAATGCTCGGAATCGTCACCCGGAAGAAGGTCTGTACCCGGTTGGCGCCAAGATCCATAGAAGCTTCCTCCAGAGTCTCGTTGTCGCCGGATATCCTTCCCTTGATCGTCACGACCGCATAAGGAATACAGAATGTACAATGTCCGATCAGGATCGTCCCCATACCCATCCGGACTCCCAGCGTGATAAAAATGATCAGCATTGCCACAGCCAGTACGATTTCCGGAACAATGATCGGTACATAGATCATCATATTGATGAACTTTTTCGTACGAAATTCAAACTTTTTCAGTCCGATCCCGCCGAGAACGCCCACAACCGTACTGATAACTGTCGCAAATACAGCAATGACCAGCGAATACACCAGTGCATCCCAGAGCGTATTATTAGAAAAAGAAAATAATTTTTGATACCACTGTGTCGTAAACCCTTCCCAGGAATAGTTCCGCTTGGCATCATTAAAGGAAAACGCGATCATCACTGCCACCGGAATATAGAACAGTGTATACATCAAAACCGCATAAATATCAGCCAGACGTGAAAGCCTCCGGCTTCTTCTGACGCGTTTAAGATTCCGGTTATCATCTGATTTTCTCATCACAGCACCTCCAGATCATCCATGCCCGCAAACCGGGAATAAATAAAGATCAAAAGTGCTGTTATAAGAAGAAGCAGCACACTCAGCGCGGCGCCCAGCGGCCAGTTGCGCGTGGCTCCAAACTGGTTTTTGATAATGTTGCCGATATAAAGAACCTTTCCTCCCCCCAGCATGTCCGTAACCGTATAGGTCCCCAGCGCCGGTATGAAGGTCAGGATGATCGCAGAAAAAATCCCGGGGAATGTAAGAGGCAGCGTCACCCGAAGAAAAGTCTTCACCGGATCGGCTCCCAGGTCATACGAGGCTTCCAGGAGCGATTTCTGCAGCTTTTCGATCGAAGAATACATCGGCAATACGGCAAAAGGCAGCATATTGGTAAACAGACCAACATTTACGAGCCAGTCTGTATACAAAAACATGACCGGCTTCTGCACAAGTCCCAGATTTTTAAGCACATAGTTGACAGGCCCGTTCACCTGAAAAAAAAGCATCCATGCATTCAGCCGCATCATTCCGTTGGTCCAGAAAGGAATCATCAGAAGCATAATCAGTTTTGATGCCGTTTCGGGAGGCTTGCGGGCAATATAATAAGCCAGAGGATAGCCAAATCCCAGACACAGGATCGTAGTCACCGCCGCCACCCGGAAGCTTTTGATAATGACGTTCCAGTACAGAGGATCAGCCAGGCCAGCATAATTTCCCGCCGTAACCGGCATTTCAAATCCACCGAACGTCCCGCGGCTCATAAAACTTACATAAATAATAAACAGAAGCGGGATCGTAACAAACAGGATCATCCATACAGAAACCGGCCCTGTCTGTGCAAGCATGGGGATCGATCGATGTTTTTTTCTGTTCTCGCGGGAGATTTTATCTTTCATAACACTCCCTCCTTATGGCTGAATGGGACCAGATGGAATCACGACGGCCTTCTCCGGACTCCAGAATACCTGCACAAGGCTTCCTTCTTTAAGGCCCTGCGTCTCCTCAAAACGGGAGAACTTGATCTCCTGATCGTCTTTTGTCTTCATCATGACCTTGGTCAATGTTCCCATATAGACGGAATCCAGGATCCTTGCCTCCAGGTCAAATCCCTCCTGCCTTTCTGAGGCAATACACAGATGTTCCGGCCTTACAGATACATAGACCTTCTGCCCGGAGGAGAATCCTGCCCCTCTGGCTGTCACGGTGCCGCAGGGCAGACGGATCGTAAGAACATCGCCGGCAGCCCTCTGCACCGTTCCGTCAAAGATATTGGATTCGCCGATAAAATCAGCTACAAATCTTGTTTTCGGATGCTGGTAGATTCTGGAAGGACGGTCGATCTGCTCAATGATCCCGTCCTTCATGACAGCGATGCGGTCCGACATGGTCATGGCTTCTTCCTGGTCATGAGTCACATAGACAAATGTAATCCCCAGTTTTTTCTGAAGACGCTTAAGCTCGATCTGCATCTGCTTTCGAAGCTTCAGATCCAGTGCTCCCAGCGGCTC
>CACZPF010000574.1 GCA_902782975.1 uncultured Lachnospiraceae bacterium | reverse complement strand
TCATGTTAATAATAGGAATTGATCTGATATAAAAGGATGCCTTATCCTGGCGTAAGGCTGATTTACCAACAAAAACAAGAAAGTGCGAGGTTACCTTACCACCAATTGATGGAAATACCCCAAGTTAGTTGCAAAAAAGGCTAAAAACCATCATCAGCATGGTGGATTCGAACCTGCAGCGAGAAATGATCCGTCCCAGTGAGAAGGCTTTTGCCTACAAGATGAAATACGAGGCAACAGTGCGTTGCTTGCTATTTCATCATTATACCGGCATAATAGAGGTAAAGAACAGCCGGAGGAATCATTTATGGAGACAAAAGATGTTTTACGACAGCTTCGTGAGAAGAATCACCTGACGCAGGATCAGATGGCGGAGCGCGTCATGGTCACGCGTCAGGCCGTCAGCCGCTGGGAAAATGGTGAAACCCAGCCGAACACGGACACTTTAAAGATCCTGTCAAAAGAATTTGATGTGTCGATCAATACGCTGCTCGGGTCTCCCAGACAGCCTGTTTGTCAGTGCTGCGGGATGCCGCTTGAAGATTCACTCCTCGGCAGAAACCGGGATGGGTCATTAAATGAAGATTACTGCCAGTGGTGTTATGCTGACGGTACTTATACATACAGTGATATGGATGACCTGATCAGAGTCTGCCTCCCGAACATGGTAAAGCAGGGGTTTTCCGAAGACCAGGCACGGACATACATGAAGCAGATGCTTCCCACACTGGACTATTGGAAAAGGTATGAAGAACTCAGTGATAACGGGGAGTTTGAAACATTCAAAAAGCATCTGATGGAAGAGATCAATGCCCTTCATATTGATGGGATGCCGAGAGTGGAAGTACTGAATGCGCTCGTGGGAAAATACGTCAATCTTGAATACAGGCTGCCAAACGGTTTGAAGGCCAGATTTCTGGATGACCATACAACTTATCTTGGAAATCAGCTGAAGTCAGAAATTACCGACGGGCTTTTCTTTGGTATTCTTGCAAATATGGATTTCATTCTGATCTGTACCTACGAGAGAGATGGAGATAATCCGGAACTGATTCTTTACAGGAAGCGATAGGTCTGCTCTGCGGATAACAGGAATCCTTTTGCGGCGATCAGAAGAAATAAGAGATCTTTATAAGCCTTACTGTAAAGTCGGAGATTTTCTGTAAACAAATGGCTGAAGGTGCATCAGATGATGCACCTTTTGCATATTATGAACGAAAATGATTGTGCTGATAAACCGGATTCGATATAGTAATATCAACAGCGTTTTGACAGAAGGGATGATTTTGGCGATGCGTTCTGTAAAATCTGTGAGGTGATTTGAGATATGGCTCTTTTTGCGATCGGTGATCTGCACCTTCATTATCAGTCTGTCCTGAGAGCGCCGGGGCAGCTTCATGGCAGGATATGGAAAAACCATGAAGAAAAATTCCGGAAGAACTGCGGAAAACTCGTGTCGGCAGATGACACCCTGGTATTGGTCGGGGATCACAGCTGGGGGAAGGATTTGACGGCATGTGAACTGGACCTGCAGTATATCAGAGAGCTGCCGGGGCGGAAAATCCTCACAAGAGGCAACCACGATATGTTCTGGGACGCGAAGAAGACAGCGCACTTGAACGAACTGTATCAACCGGAGCTTACGTTCCTGCAGGACAGCTACGAAATATATCAGGATTATGCGCTTGTCGGGACCAAAGGATTTACCTTCGAAGGCCCTTTCTATCTTGACCGCCGGGGCCGCATCATGGGTTGGGACGAAGCGGAAGAGGTGCATGCGAAAAAACTGGTGGAACGGGAACTGCAGCGTCTCAGGAAATCCTTTGAACTTGCGAAGGCGGATGGATACCGGAAGTTTATCATGTTCCTGCATTATCCGCCGACCAATATCCTGGAAGACAGGAGCGGTTTCACCGATATGGCCGAAGAATATGACGCAGAGCAGGTAATCTATGCGCATTGTCACGGGGAGAGCCGCTTTCACGACAGCATTCACGGAGAGTATCGCGGACGAGTGTATCAC
>CACZPF010000573.1 GCA_902782975.1 uncultured Lachnospiraceae bacterium | reverse complement strand
TGTCGATGGTCCAGCTGAACATATCCGAGGTGTCGATGATCTCAGGAAGCTGGTGGAGATAGCCTTTATCGACCAATGCAGAAAGGGCGATGGCATCGTATATGTAAACATCGCCGTCCATGCCGGGCTGCTGCTTGTAGCAGTTCCAGCTGATAAATTCAAGAGGGCGTTCATGTCCTGTTTCCCGGAAGCGCTGTTCCAGCCTGCGGCAGAAATAATCGGTATCAGTGAAATCATAATAGTAGTAGATTTTGACAGAGGTATTGTTTTTCATCGCAATAGTCTCTCCTTAACAATCTTGCCCGCGGCAAGAGAACCATATCCGCGAATGAAATGGCGGTTGGCTTTTATCATACCAAACCCAGGCACCTGTTACAAGTAGTTATTATTCACAGCTAATGTCATTAAGTCAGGCATCCCAGGCTGTTCGATGGCAAAAGCTAAACTTAATGACATTGGAATCGTCCCCTCAGACTGTGCCGCTGGAAAAAGCCGTGTTTTTCATTGCGAAAAACACGGCTTTTTAACATTCTTTCAGGTCTGGTTTTGAATATGATCTGTTACTTCGCCGTCTACGATGATGGTTCCGCCGTTATATTCGGCGTTTTCCAGATAATCGAAGGCGTTCAGGGCACCGTTGATTTCGATGGTCCCTCCGTTGATATAAAGGTTTCCGTTGGAATCGATGCCGTCGTTATCGCCTTCGATCAGGTTGATGTGTATGGTACCATCATCGATCATGGCCGTGGCATGGTATGTATCTGATTTATTGGCGGCATTCATGCCGTCACCGCTTGCTGTGATATCCAGAGTTCCGCCTTTGATCAGAAGAAAGGTTCCTTCCAGCCCTTCTGCAGCATAGATCGTCAGGTATCCGTTTTGAATCGTGACCCGTTCCCGTCCATGCAGGGCATCGTCTGCGGAACGGATGGAGAATGTGCCGCTTTGAATGAGAATATCATTTTCTGAATGAATACCGTCATCGGCACAGTCGAGGGTGAAGTTTCCATTGAGGATAGCGATGCTTCCGTCCGCCGCAAATCCCTTTGCACTGACCCCGCCTGCATCATCGAGATCCGGATCATGGTCGGAAGTCACAGGTGTAAGGACCGGGCATCCTCCTCCGGTTACAAGGTGGAAAGAGCCGCCGGAAATGATCATAAACCCGGATGTTTTGAAAGCATTTGTATCGGAAGTGATGCTGAAATCACTGTTCCTGATATAAATGTTCCCATAATCCGCAGTATCACCATCACCCTTGATTCCATTAGCCTTTGATTCGATAGTAATCGACGCATCGGAGATCAGAAGATCGTTTTTTGCTTCTATACCTGCCTTTTTTGAATCTATGGAAATACAGCTGCTGTTGATGAAAAGGGAATCTTTAGATACTATCCCGCATCCTTCGGCGGAGTTGATCAGAAGGGAAGCAGATCCGTCAACAGGTCCATCTATAAAAAGGTCTGATTTTGAAAAGATTACTCCATCAATATTGGTATTGCCGTCGGGCTGAAATTCACCTGTATTAATAAGAGTATTGTCTGTTCCTTTTTTTAGTGTAATGGTTACACTGCCTGCTGACCGAACATAGATAGCTGCGCCGGAATCATTCCGAATGGTGACACCGTCCAGAATCAGGTTTATATCATCATCCTCTCCGGAATCAACGATGATGGTTCCTTCCATGGAACCACCGAGAAGATAAGTCCCCGGTTCTGTGATCAGCACGCTCTCTTCCGACATACGGACGCCTGGTACAGAAGATTCATTTTCCGCAAGCATGGTTTCAAGATCGATTCGGGCAGCTTCTGATTCCTCCTCATTCCCAATCAGCTCCTGTGAAGAAAAGGCATTTTCCAGGATCGCGGCATAATCCGTTCCAGTCTCCTGACTGGAACTTTTTTTTGCTGAAACCGTATACAAAGTACACGAGCCGGCCAGCAGGAGAATTAAAAACAGACAGAATATACGTTTGGCCATATAGTTTCTTTTCATGGCAGATGGTGTCCTCCTCTCAGGTATAAGTAGTGTTACAGGGTACTAAGCGGGTCTTCTCCGTCCATGATGATGATGTCGAGATTTCCGTTCAGGCAGCGGAGTTCATCGAGCATTTTTTTCTCCATGGAAGGATCTGTCAGGGTGATCTTATAGGTAAGTTTGAACAGGCTTCCAAGATTGCAGGTTCTGACATTCATTAATTCAAAGGCTTTCGTGTATTTTTTAAAAATGGCGTCAAATATGCCCGGGTATTCAAGATCCTCCGGGATCGTGATTTTTACTGTTCTCCTGGCTCTGGCATGATGAGCTGATGCCAGAACGGAGGAGAAGAAGATTAATACGACGCACATAAGGATGGTGAAAAGTACTGCATAGGCAATGTATCCCATTCCGGTGACCAGGCCTGCTGCCATGGCCATGAATACGATGGTGATCTGGCGGGCGTCTCCCTGGGAAGAACGGAAGCGGACCAGGGCAAACGCACCTGCGATGGCGACTCCGGCTCCGATATTGCCGTTCACCATCATGATCAGAATGCATACAACGGTGGGAAGCAGGATCAGGGCAACAAAAAAACTTTCGCTGCAATCATTTTTGTAATTCGCGCAAAGTGCGATCATAAGCCCCAGGATCAGCGAGGTGATGAGGCATAATAAAAACGTATCTACAGATATGACTGTGATGGTCTGGTTATCAAATAATCCTTTAAATATAGTACTCATGGATGGTTCTCCTTCTTCAATTTCTATTAAAATTTCTATCGTTCTTTATGCTGCCTTTTCTATGGTAGAAAGCATATTCCGGTATGCTGTGCCGTATTTTGAAAATGATGACTGGTAGATATGTTCCTTTGCCAGGAAATGTGTGATCCACAGAGGAAAAGCGCCGGCCACCTTGATCTCCATGACGACAAGATCCGGGTCGATCACGTATTCTCCCTGTGGTTCCCGGCAAAGATCCAGACGGTTTGTCCTGGCTAGAATGTTCCTGTCAAAGGTCAGCCGGAATTCGGGATCCTCAATACCCTGGTATGCAGCCCGGTCGTAGGACAGATACATGGCAGGCCTGAGACCGGGATAGCAGTCGACAAAATGGGCGATCTCCCTGCCGATCTGACTGGCCGGCTGCAAGGAGACATCTCCGCCAAGCCAGAGAACCGCTTCCCGGTCAGGGAGGGCGAGCCTTCGCTTATATACGACAGAATCAAACTTCTTTTTCAGTTCTACAAAAACATTATCCTCCTGCGTGATGCGGCTGTAGCACCGGAGCCGCAGCTTTTCTTTATACAGAGGTTTCGAAAGAGAAGTCCGGATCAGTTTATAATCGTCCGTGTCATAGTAAATATTCCGGATGGTGGAAAAGCTGTATTTATTTGTGGTCATGTAGGGAAGCATGTACTGCTTCAGGCGTTCAGCCTGGGCTGTGGTAATTATGTATTTGATTTCATAACGTTTGAATGTCAGTTGATCCATATCAGTATCTCCTCCTATAAAATCTTTTCTGTTCTGGTTATTCATACGGCATGTTCTTTTTAAAAAAAGGGGTTGAAATGTGAAGAATTTGTGAAAGGAGACAGGGGACAAGGAGACAGGGGACGGTTCTCTGTATCCTCCTATTAAAAAGGAGACAGAGAACCGTCCCCTGTCTCCTTGTCCCCTGTCTCCTCCCGAAAATTTTTTTTCGAATACCCCA
>CACZPF010000572.1 GCA_902782975.1 uncultured Lachnospiraceae bacterium | reverse complement strand
GCCTGAAATGGAACTGTCCGCATCAGTGCGGACGACATGAAATTCACCTGAACCAGTGCCATATACTTCCTCCATTTCCAGATCATCGGTCTCTACCTGTAAACTGATCCGGGGATCGGCAAAGACCGATACCTTTATTTTTCCCTTTTCTCTTCGGACTTCTACCAGGATCCTGCCGGAAGCACTGTCAAACCGACAGGAAAACCAGTTCATGCCTGCCGGCAGGAAGGGTTTTACCAGCACCTTTTTAAAGCCCGGCTCAAGAGCCCGGATTCCGGCAAGGCCATTGTAAAACCACTCCCCGATATGTCCCATCATATCATGACACCAGCTCCTGGGATTGTGTTCCCAGTATTCTCCCAGCGTAGTCATCCGGTCCTTTACAAACGCATAATAAGAGGGATGCTCCTCCCGGGTGATAAAACCGGCAATTTTCTCATTCATGCCAAAACGGGATGCTGTCTGAATCGCGTAGGGATGTGCGACCTCTCCTGTGCGAAGGCATCCTTCTTCTTCCAGCAGCCGGCAGAAGGTCTGCACAACATCCTGCATATGCTCCCGGGGGACCATATCCCAGTAAAGAGGAAGCGCCTGAGCTGATTGTGTCATCCTGATGGTCCTTCGGGCTGTTTGATCCGTCTCACGGAGCCGGTAGCCGTAACAGTTTCTTTCCGGATCATAAACAAGCAGTTTTTCATTATAATTATCCAGGATATCTCCTGCATATGCAAGAAATTTCTTTTCGTCTTCTTTTTTTCCGAGAATACGGGCAAATTCAGCGAGAACCTTTGCGTCCGCATAAAGGAAGGCTGTTTCCACATTTTCCTTTGCTAGGATCCCGTCCGGATTTCCCCAGTCGCCAAGACCGCTGCCGATGAATCCATCCGAATCGACCTGTGTCTTTAAAAATTCAAGATATTTTTTCCCGGCTTCATAATTATCTTTGATGATCCCGGGATCGCCATAGAACCAGTAATGATGCCAGGTTCCCAGTATAATGGAGCTTCCCCATCCGATCACATTGTAAAAATCTCCAATCCCCGGTACCGGAAGAACATTGGGAATATAGCATGGTGCCTGGGAAGGGATGAGCCCTTCTCCCGGATAATATCTTCGCCCCTCCAGATCAAAAAAGAAATCCTCCTTTGTATGCTGGGAAAGACGTGTATCCGTGAGGAATTTTTCCCAGTGTTTTTTCACCTGCTTCATATACATGATCGTAGGCGCCATGAGATGGTTTTCTTCCTGCCAGGCAAACCGTTCGATCGTGGGACAGTCCGTATGAACACTTTGCATATTGGCCTCCACCGATTTTTCAACCAGATCATAGATCTGCCGGAACCGGGGATCATCGCAGTCAAAGGCTCCTGCATTCTCATATGCGGAGGTAATAGCGGCAGCCCTCACATTTCTCAGGTTTTCAGGCGGACAGTCGATCTGCACATAGCGGCCGCCAAAATAGGTAAATGTCATCGAAAAGGTTTCCCATGTATCGTCCTCTGCCGGAATATATGTTTCACAGACATGAATGGAGAGCCAGTTTTTTGCCATCTGATCTGCGGATCCGTCCTCTTTTACCTTTTCGGCAGGATAGGCGTGAACCGCTTTTCCTCTTTTCCCGCGGACTTCAAAGGATAACATGCCGGCTATATTTTGTCCGAAATCATAAACAGCCTGATCATCCACCGTGCCGGACAGCCGGCCTTCGTAGGTGTGGACAGCCCTGATGGGCGGAATCGTCTGTTCACGCGCAAGAGATGAGAGCGTTTCGCTTTTTGAAGAGATCCCGGCCTGATGCCAGAGGGCACCGGACGCTGTCCCGTCTTCCCCCGCAGAATATACCAGGCTCTTTCTGCCCGACGTATCCCGGTCTTCTGTTTCAGATGTATCCTCTGCCTCTTTGCCGGACATGTTCCGTGCTTCTTCCCGAAGCCTGTTCCAGCCCTCTATTTTTTTCCGTCCGTCCAGTATCTCTGAACCAAAGCAGTTTGAGTGGAGCACCGGGTGGCCGGCCGTCTCCCATGTTTCATCCGTACCGAATCAAAAAGTCCGCCCGTCCTCCAGTGTGATTTTTATCTTTACACATAACACCAGCTCTTCATCGAAGGGCTGATAATCATTCGGATTCGGAGGCATAAAAGGAGGAAAATGGAAAAAATACCCTGCCTCCTTGTCTCCCAGATACCATCCGTTTCCTACCTCTGCTGCAAACATGTTTTTGCCCGGATGAACATACTCTGAAATGTCAAAATGTACATAATAAATAATTTTACGATAATCTGTCCAGGCCGGATCCAGCAGATGGTCCCCTGCCTTTTCACCATTCACATAAAAATTGAACTGTCCCAGACCGCAGACATATGCTTCTGCCTTCTCCGGCCTTCCCGGGATATCCATGATTTTTCGTGCATAAAAAGGAGTTCTTGAACCTGCTGTTATCCACCTGGAAAATTCCAGCTCATTTCTCACAATCATTCTCCGTACATTATTGTAGAACCAGATCAAAAACTTCCAGTTCCTCTGCCTCTTCAAATATCAGCCTGACCTCGTATTCTCCCGCAGGACATTCTATGGAAGAAGATATTTCACAGATTTTATCCGGACTGTCCGAAGCCTCCAGTGTACAAACCGCCAATTCATTTAAAAATACCTGTATTCTCCCTCTGCCCTTCACACGGAGGGCTGCTTTTTTCCACGGCGTCTCGCTTTTAATATACCGGAAAACAGCCGTATCCTCCGGATGAATACCTGTCAGCTTTTCCGGATACAATTCTCCTTCATCTGCAAGGTCGATCCTTACATTTCCCGAAAGATGACAGGCCCGGAAGGCTTCGATCACTTCTCCCGGTACAAAGGGATCCCCGGCTCCCTGAGATGTCATCTTCACCTCCGGTATTGTGCCGTCCGGAAGGATCCTGATCTTCTCGATACAGAGCCTCCTGTACAGCTGGGACCCCCGGCTGCAGCGATGGTAAAACACATACCACTGACCGTTTACGCATTCGATGGAACCGTGATTGTTCCAGCTTTCCGGATCGCAGCCAGCATTGTCAATGATGATTCCCCGATATGTAAAGGGTCCCAGAGGCGACCCGGATGTGGCATAACCAAGAGATGTCGGCCTGCCTCTCTCCATATCCGCGTACACATAATAATAGGTGTCCCCGATCTTTCTCATCGAAGAACCCTCGTGGAAGAAATGCTCTTCCTCGGTAACCAGATTATCAACGACTATCTCTCTGTCAAAGGACTGCATATCTGCATTCAGCTTAACGCCATGGGAAAAAAGCTGTCCCCAGTAATAATATGCCTGCCCGTCGTCATCCACAAAAACAGCCGGATCGATTCCGCCGCAGGGCAGCTGCAGCGGATTTTTAAAGGGGCCTTCCGGCCTGTCCGATACAGCTACCCCTTCACTGTCATCGTTCATGCAAAAATAAAGATAGTATTTTCCATCCTTCTCAATACAATCCGGTGCGAACAGAAGTGCCGGTTTTTCTGCCTCCTGGTTTTCAAATTTCTCTTTCATGTCCTCGCCGCCCTCTGCCATCTGCTTTTCCAGCATCTTTTTGATAAAAGGCGTAGGGTTGGACCAGTCGATTCCGGGATAATGAGGCGCGTCCGGATCATTGAACCAGGGAATATCCTCTCCTTTAAGAGATGCATCATGGACCGTCCAGGTTTCCATATCCGGTGTCGAGACCACATAATACCGGTCACTGCAGTAAACCTCATCTCTGTTATCAAAACTGCCGTACAGATAAAGCTTTCCATCCGGCATAACATGTCCTTCGCTGTCCGGAATGTGGATTTCAGGCGGTAAAACGGGATTCCTTGTATTCTTGTAGTTCTTCATCATGTCCTCTTTTCTCTATCTGTCGGCAAATTCTTCTGTTTTCCACTCATCCCGCCAGAGGATAAAAGGCCTGTCGCCTTCAAAACAGACCGGAAGCCATACATAATCCGAAATAGAGGAATCAATAAACATTTCCTTAGCATCCTCCGGAGAGAAAACAAATTCTGAGGCAGGATCGAATATTTTTTCAAATTTCTTTTCAATGGCAGCATAAGCTTCCCCTGTCTCGTAGGCCTGCCCCTCCTTCTGTGCAAGATCCGGTATCCACCTGTCTGCCAGAGCGATATACAGGTCCTTTTTAAAGGGATGCCGGAATACAGAAGTAATCTGCGAATTAAACGATGTCCGGGTCTTGTCACCTTTATGAGGATCTCCCAGCACTTTGTAAGGCCCGTTCCAGTTTTCGGATACCGCGACCTCCGAAGGATTGGGATGATATCCGGTCGTTCCCGAAGTAAACAGATAATGGAAATGGTTTCTCATAAAATGAGCAGGCGCTTCCCTCGCAAGAGGCGGAGCTGCATGCGGAAAATGCGAAGTGAACGTTCCTGCCGCGTTTGTATATTCACGGTTTAATTCCGCCACATAGATCTCGGTATGAGGCTTCTCACTGATAAGATAACATATTTTCGTATCCGGATCTATCTGAAGATCAAAGTCCCCCACCTCCAGACCACATGGGTTCACCTTCGGATCCACCATTTCGTAGGGGCCTGTGATCCTGTCCGCCCGGAGGACTGCAAAACAGGGCGGCTCTCCCATGATCTTAAGCCATGCCACATATTTTCCGGTATATTCATTATAGACTATATGCGGCCGGTCCATCATGGCCGATGGCCGAAGGGGTGACTGATCATCTGAAAGGTCCGGAGGGATAATGATTCCCTCGCTCTTCCAGTTATACAGATCCTTCGATGAATAGCAGCGTACGCCCCAGTGCCAGATGGATGGGTCTCCCTTTGTCTTTTCTTTGTTTTCGCCGTACCAGTAAAATGTATCTCCTGCTGCCAGGATACTGCCGCCATGGGCCTGGATCCGGTTCCCGTCTGTGTCCAGCCAGATCTGCCCCGGTCTGATCGAATCGTACATAACTTCTCCCTTCTTTCCTTATCCTGCTAAAGAAACACTGATTAATTCAGTGCTTCCTTAGCAGCCTCCGGCGGATCGCACGGATTTTCAGTGTAAATTCCCGTTTCAGTTGTTTTCGGAAGGTTTCCTCATTTCGCAGGAAACCATCAGAGCATCTTCGCTGTTCCTTCCGGCAAATACTTCAAATGTTCCCGGTTCAAGACGTCTTCTGCCCTGATTATCGTAGAACCCCAGTTCTTCTGCGGGAACAGAAAATTCCACCACCGATGTCTCTCCCGGCCTGAGACCGATCTTCCGAAAGCCTTTCAATTCCTTTACCGGCCTTGCCAGGGAAGCCGTTACGTCATGCACATAAAGCTGAACGGTCTCTTCTCCAAACCGGTCTCCGGTATTTTCTACCGTCACATGAACTTTAAGCTCCTCTTCTGCAGAGAATACCGGTGTATCCACTACCAGATCCCGATAATCAAAGGTCGTATAGGAAAGACCATACCCAAACGGATACAGCGGCCGAATAGGAACATCCTGGTACTTGGACGTAAATTTAAAACTTCCTCCGGGTTTTCCGGTATTCGGATGGTTATAATACATCGGCTCCTGTCCTCCTTCGTTGGCAAAGGTCACGGATAACCTGCCGGAAGGATTATAAAGGCCCAGCAATATTTCAGCAATGGCATTTCCGGCTTCTGTTCCCAGATGCCAGGCTTCCAGGATCGCCCCGATCCCCGGATTCTCTTTCAGGGGTCCGATGGCAAGCGGCCTTCCGTTGATCAGAACAACGGCTGTCGGTTTACCACATCCGGCCAGTCGTTTAAGAAAGCGCTCCTGAGACCCGGCCAGATGAAGATCCGCCCTGGACGATGCTTCTCCGCTCATAAAGGCGGTTTCTCCCGCAACTGCCACAATAAAATCCGCCTGCCGTGCTGCCTCCAGCGCTTCTTCAAAGTCGGTCTCATCCTCCGAAACATCAAACCCTCTGACCCATGTAACGCTCACTCCCTCCGGAACGTAATTCCTTAGGCCCTCGGTAATCGTTACCTGATATTCCTTATTTCCTGTAAAGCTCCAGGGCCCCATAAGCGCTTCTTTGTCTTCTGAGAGAGCTCCGAGCACCAGGATGTTTTTTATCTCACGGGAGATGGGAAGGATCCCATCATTTTTCAGCAGGACCGCACACCGTTTACCTGCCTCTCGTGCTGCTTTTCTATGAGCATCACAAAGGACGGTTTTTCTGATCTTTTCCTCATCATACTGCCAGACATTGTCAAAAAGGCCATATTCAAATTTCTTTTCAAGGACGCGGAGACATGCGCGGTCAATATCCTCTTCTTTGACCCGCCCTTCTTCAACAAGTTGTGGAAGATACTGGATATAGTCAAGAGACGACATGTCCATATCGCCTCCAGCCAGAAGACAAAGAGCTGCGGCCTCTTTTTCGTCCCGGGCGGTTCCATGGACCACGCACTGTTTAACAGCTTCGGCGTCACTTACCACAAATCCGTCAAATCCCATCTCTCCCCGGAGTATATCCGTCAGGAGTTCCCGGCTCATGGTACAGGGAACTCCGTCCAGATCGTGAAAGGCACTCATCACGGCAGAAACACCGGCGTCCACTGCTTTTTTAAACGGAGGCAGATAGATATCGTACAGGATCTTTTTAGACAGATCCACTGTATTATAATCCTGTCCGCCGCTCACTGCCCCGTAAGCCACAAAATGCTTGGCTGTCGCTGCGACACGGCATCCGTCTTCCTCCGGCTCCTGAAAGGTCTTTACCTGTGCAGCGGCGATCTGTCCCGCCAGGTACGGGTCTTCTCCGGGACTTTCCACGATCCGGCCCCATCTTGCATCCCGGGCAATATCCAGCATGGGTCCGAAAACCCAGTTTACCCCGCTCACCCAGGCTTCCCTTTTACCGGTCTGTGCGCAGGTTCTGACTACATCCATATCAAAACTGCAGGACTGGGCCAGCGGCGTGGGAAAAATAGTCCGGTACCCTCTGATCACATCTACTCCGATCAGCAGCGGTATGTGGAGACGGCTTTCCTGTATGGCAGTCTTCTGGACTTTTGCTACTTTTTCATCGTCATACAGATTCACAAAGCTTCCCAGCCGCCCGCTGCGGATCTCTTCTTCCCGCAGATCCTCCCGGCACATGGAAAGGCGGCGTTCAAACTCCTCTTTGGAGAGCCGTCCTTCCATCATCTCGGTCACCCAGGAACCGATATCCGCCTCAAAACCGGGCAGCGCACTGGCCATCGTAGACCCTGCCTGTGAAAGCTGGCCGATCTTTTCTTCCAGTGTCATCCTGGAAAGAAGATCCCTGGCTCTGGTTTTTATGTTGTCTTTTTGTATACTATCCGTTTTTACACTGCCTGTTTTCACTTCCATATTTCTATTTTCTGTTTTTTCCATATATCTGTCTTTTCCTGACCCTTTCATATATTAACCCTTGACAGCGCCAAGATTCATGCCCTTAACAAAGTTATTCTGGAAGAATGGATATGCACACAGGATCGGCAGGACTCCCAGCACAACTACCGCCATACGGATGGCTGTCGTGGGAGTACTGGATGTGCCCACATTTCCCATCGTCGCCGCCTGCTTAAGATACTGCGCATTCGTCAGCATCCGGTTCAGAAGACCCTGAATAGAGTTAAGGTTTGCATCCGTGATATAGTACAGATTATTATTCCAGTCATTCCAGTAGGCAATACCGGACATCAGTCCCACCGTCGCCACAATAGGACGGCTCATTGGAATAACGATCTTAAAGAGCACGGTCCCCTCCCTTGCGCCGTCGATCCGGGCACTCTCCAGAACCTCTTTCGGAATATTTGTCGCAAAATAGGTGCGCATCATCATAATGGTAAATCCATTCGTAAGAAGTGATGGAAACAAAAGGGCAGCAAAGGTATTTTTGATATGGAAGATCTGCGTCCACATCATGTACGTCGGAACCAGACCGCCCGAAAACAGCATAGTAAAAAATACATAGAAGTTAAAAATCCCCCGGCCCGGCAGCTCCTGCATGGACAGCGGATATGCGATCATCGTGGTCACCAGCACACTGAGTGTAGTTCCCACGACCGTGAGAATGATCGTAATTCCGTACGCACGGAAAATGCTCGAGTCACTTAGCAGAAACCGATATGCCTCCGCACTGAACTGCCGCGGCCAGAAGAAATATCCGTCCGCAATCAGGCTGGTCTCTGTTGTAAAGGATGAAGAGATCAGCATAATAAAGGGTGCAACACTTAAAATACACAGCAGAATCATCACTGTATGAATCAGGATTCTGTAACCTTTGCTATTATCAACCATGATCATCTCCTCCTTCAGAACATTGCATTTTCCCGGCTGATCTTACGGATCACGGCATTCGTGCCGAGAACCAGAACGAACCCTACCATAGACTGATAAAAACCTGCTGCGGCACTCATTCCTATATTCCCGTTCTTCATAAGTCCGTAAAACACATAGGTATCGATCGTCTGTGTTACATTAAATAAAGCGCCGGACTGCATGGGAACCTGATAGAATAATCCGAAGTCCGAGTAAAACATCTTTCCGATGGATAAGATGGTCAGCGTGATGATCGTAGGTTTCAGACATGGAAGCGTAATTTTTGTAAAACGCTGCCATCTTGTAGCTCCGTCCAGAGAAGCCGCTTCGTAAAATCCGGGATCTATTCCGCCGATATTTGCCAGATACAGAATGCAGCTGTATCCCACGCCTTTCCACAGATTGATAAAAATCAGTATGAAAGGCCAGTAGCGGGGTTCTGAATAAAAGGAAACCGGAGCTATTCCCAGAGGCTCCAGAATATAGTTATTAATAAAACCGGTATCTGCTGCCAGAAAAGCATTGACAAGGTAAGCGACTACAACCATGGAAATAATATAGGGAAGCAGGATAAAGGTCTGATATGTTTTTTTGCATCTTTTTGAAACGACATCGTTCAGAAAAACAGCGACCGCAATGGAACACACGGTATTCAGGATAATAAACGCGATATTATATAAAATCGTATTTCTCGTAATGATCCAGGCGTCCTTCGTCTGGAACAGATAGGTAAAATTGGAAAGTCCGACCCACGGACTTCCGAAAATCCCGTCCCGGACATTGTACCGCTTAAAAGCAAGTACAAGACCGGACATGGGCATATAATTGTTGATAAACAGGTAGATAACGCCCGGCAGCATCATCAGATAAAACGGAAGAAACGATTTCAGTTTTCTCTTCTGGGAAGTCATAATACCTTTCTCCTCTTCAAAATATACAAAATCCATTCAAATAATATGCCGTTCCCATGTACCTGATTCTTATGCACCTGTACAAAGGAACGGCTTATCGGGTTTTATTTTTCAGCCAGCCATGCATCCAGCTGAGCCTGCTTTTCCTCTATGATCCTCTCGATTCCGGCATCCTTAAGGGCCTGCTGGAATTCAGGAAGAACCGAGTCTACATCAACTGCTCCGACTTCCAGACCGTAAGCATACTGCTTGATCACATTCGAGCAGGCGGTTACTTCATTGATCACATTCGTATTGTCAAATACAAAACCAAGAGCTGCAGATTTTCTGGCATTGCTGTTAAACTCTGTCATCAGGCTGCCGAGATTTTCCTGAGAACCTTCCCATTCCCCTGCAATATAAGTGTTTGGCCAGATCCAGGTCATTTCCGGATGATAAGTGTTATTGGCATTGCTCTGTCCTTCCAGATAATCAAATTTGCCGTTTTCAAGTACCTGATAATGAACACCCTCGATTCCGTAATTTAACAGTCTGGATACTTCAGGATCGGAGTACATCAGATTCAGGAATTCCATAGCTGCTTCCGGCTCGGCCGCTGCATAAGGAATACCCCACATGATAGCCGTCACATTTCCGGTAGTGGAAAGAGGCTCTGTCAGAGCAATGGATTTCATCGGATATCCGGTATTAAGGCTTGCCTCTCTTTCTATACCGGGATTTCCTGTGGTGATGGAGCAAAAGGCCTTGCCGGCTTTAATTATGTCGCCGTAATTCTCTGTAGAAGTAGCGGTATCCTTTGCAATATACCCGGCTTCATACCACTCACGCATAGTTTTGATCAGGCTAATATAGTCTTCACTTTCAAACAGGTTGACCACTTCCGGCTCACTTCCGTAGTTCAGAAGAACGCCAAGCTCGTCCTCCAGCTTGTCCCAGTTGTAGGCATCCCACTGATTCAGAGAATTGCCGCCGTTTGAAACAAATCCGTACATATCCGGATAGGCTTCATGCACAGCTGCCAGAACCGGGGTCCAGTCTTCAAGTGTTTTGACATTGCTTACATCGATCCCCAATTCTTCCACGATATCGCTGCGGTAAGTGATGTTTTTGGTTGCGGCGAAATCCTTTTGGCCTGCTATTCCATAAAGATGTCCCGCAATGACACCGGCATTCTTAAATTCTTCATCATAATATTCGGCAATTCCCTGACCATATTCCTCATACAGATCTTCAAGCTCCAGAAAAGCTCCCTGGGAAACGCCTGTTGCAACGCCGCCGAAGTTCGGAAGAAGATCCACCGGTTCGCTTCCAGACAGAAGCAGATTGTACTGCTCAAACCACTGTCCTATATCCAGCACTGTCCAGTTAAGCTCCACGCCGATCTTTTCACGGCTGATCTCATTGACTGCATCCTGAACCATCTTATAATCTGTTGTATTGCCGATTCCCATCGTATACATATTGACCGTTCTGACACCATCTGCCATGGCCGGAACTGCCATAAGCCCTGCTGCAAGGACTGCAGCGCCTGCAAGCATTGTCACTGATTTCACTGTTGTTCTCATATCTCTTCCATCCTTTCGTATTCTAATCTTTAATATTTTTCTTCTCTATAAATGTTTACGTGATAAATTATAAGAATCCTGCTTTTTTCTATCCATAACAATTCCGTCATCCTGATTGCACAATTCCGTCCTGAATG
>CACZPF010000571.1 GCA_902782975.1 uncultured Lachnospiraceae bacterium | reverse complement strand
TCTTGGTGGTATCATAAATGATAGTTTCACAATTGCCGGATATTCTTATAGGTAATTGCGAAACTCACTGGTGAGATTCATACAATTAAATCGATACAGAGAGTTTTGCAATTATCTAAATATTCTTATGATAAAAGGAGGAATAAATACATGGCAGAGTACTATCTTGCAGTTGACATCGGTGCGTCCAGCGGACGTCTCATCCTGAGCCATATGGAAGATGGGAAAATGATTCTGGAAGAGGTTCACCGCTTCGAGAATGGCATGGTCAAAAAGGACGGAGAGCTTTGCTGGGAGTTTGACCGGATGTTCAGTGACATTCTGGACGGCCTGAAAAAATGTAAAGAGATCGGAAAAGTACCGGTCAGCATGGGTGTAGATACCTGGGGTGTGGACTTTGTTCTGATGGATCAGGATGACAAGGTTCTGGGCAACACCGTGGGCTACAGGGATCACCGGACGGACGGAATGGATGACGAAGTCTACAAGATCATTCCGCTTAAAGATCTCTATGCAAGAACCGGTATTCAGAAGGCGATCTATAATACCATCTATCAGCTGATGGCCGTGAAGAAGAATCATCCGGAGTATCTTGAGAAGGCGGAGACCCTGCTGATGGTGCCGGATTATTTCCATTACCTTCTGACGGGAAATAAAAACTGTGAATATACCAATGCCACGACAGGACAGCTGGTCAGCCCGATTACCAAGGACTGGGACTACGATCTGATCGATATGCTGGGATATCCGAGAAAGATTTTCCAGCCCATCACCATGCCGGGCCATGTGATCGGGCACCTGTCACCGGAAGTGCAGAAGAAGGTCGGATTTGATCTGGAGGTTGTGGCTCCTGCAACGCATGATACAGGATCTGCGGTGCTGGCCGTTCCCGCCAATGATGATGATTTTGTCTATATCAGTTCCGGTACCTGGTCTTTAATGGGAATTGAAAGAAAGCAGGCAGAATGCTCGGAACGCAGCTGTGAACTGAATTTTACCAACGAAGGCGGCTATGAAGGACGATTCCGCTATATAAAGAATATCATGGGCCTGTGGATGATCCAGTCTGTACGGCATGAACTTAATGATGCCTACAGTTTTGCCGAGATCTGCGCCATGGCAGAGGAATGCAAGGACTTCCCCAGCAGAGTGGATGTGAATAACGACTGCTTCCTTTCTCCTGACAATATGACAGAGGAGATCAAAAACTACTGCCGCCGCACAGGCCAGCAGGTGCCGGAGAGTGTAGGAGAACTGGGGACCGTGATCTATCAGAGCCTTGCGGAATGTTATGCCCGCACGGTGAAGGAACTGGAAGAGATGGCAGGGCGTACCTTCCACCGCATCCATATTGTAGGCGGCGGTTCCAACGCAGGTTATTTAAATGAACTGACCGCAAGAGCCACAGGCCTGGAAGTTCATGCAGGCCCCGGCGAAGCCACAGCCATCGGAAATGTAACGGCTCAGATGCTGAAAGCGGGTGTTTTCAAGTCGGTAGAAGAGGCGAGAAGCTGTATCCATGAGTCTTTCGGAATCAAAATATATAATGCCTGATCATGCCTGATCGCGCGAAGAAAACGCCTGCGGGCCCTGAAATTGGACCTGCAGGCGTTTTTAGTTCGGGAAATGTGAGGCTATCGTTTACCGGACAGGGAAGAACAGCGCTTTTCTGTCCGGTTGTTTCTTCCGGGCTGGGTTCTGACTGTTCCGTATAAAAATAATTGGTGCAAAATATACGATAAATAACAAATGTCGTTGCAGTTTTCAGATCAAAATGCTACAATGTAACCTGAAAATATATAGATGAGAAACAGGAGGGATGTTTTTGAACATTTCCAGAGAGCTGGCGCATTTTGTGGCAGAAACAGATTATGAGCATTTACCGCGTCCGGTGATCGAAAACCAGAAAAAATCTCTTCTTGACGGTATCGCTATTACCTTTGGAGCCGGTACGCTGGGAGACGGAGTCAAAGAGATGCTTCAAATTGCGGAGGATCTGGCGGCACACGGAGATCCGGAGGCTACCGTGATAGGGTTTGATAAAAAGCTGCCTGCGGCCTGGGCGGCTTTCGCCAATGCTTCCATGGCACATTCGCTGGATTTCGGCGATACGCATCAGAAGAGTACGATCCATTCCAATTCTTCTTCCATGCCGGCGGCGCTGGCTCTTGCGGAGAGACTCGGGAATGTGAGCGGAAGGGATTTTCTGACAGCTCTTGTGGTGGGGAGTGAGACTGCGATCCGGATCGCGATGGCGGCGGATACCAATACGACGGAAGACGGGTTTTATCCGCCTACGATCTATTCTTCCTACGGGGCGACGGCAGCGGCGGCAAAGATCCTGGGACTTAACGAAGAACAGATCATCAGCGCGTTTTCTTTTAATCTCTGCCAGACCATGTGCAGCAGCGAGCTGACCAATAATAAAAAGACAGCTGTCAGGTCTGTCCGGGAGGCGTTTGCGGCGAGAAATGCCATCACAGCCTGCTATATGGCAAAGGAGAATATGATCGGGTTCTCGGACCCGCTGGAGGGGAAACTGGGGTTTTACCATACCTTCCTTCATGACCGGTATACTCCTGAAAGAGCGCTGGAAGGCCTGGGCAGCCGTTATGAGGCGGCAGACCTTACCTACAAGGCATGGCCCTGCTGTTTTGGCACACATTCAGCTATCACGATCGCGAGGCAGATCCGCAGGGAAGGCCTGTTCAGGCCGGACGAGATCCGGCATATCCAGGTGTCGGTCGGCGCCCAGAACAAGATGTTGTTTGAACCGCTGGAGGAACGGCGGAATCCGGAATCCTCGATCATCGGGAAATTCAGTATTCCCTTTACGCTGGCGGAGGCGTTCCTGAAGGGAAATGTGACGCTGGAAAGCTTCAGCGATGAAAATCTTCATTCGCCGGAAGTCCGTTCGCTCGCTTCTAAAATCGACTACACTTATATGGACGAGTGGCAGAGAGGGAAGGAAACCTATACGACCCTTGAGATCGAGACGGATAAGGGAACCTTTACCCGGTCGGAAACGATGCCTCTTGGTACGCCGGGAAACCCGATGGATCAGGATGCCTTCGACCAGAAGTTTTTTGCCTGCGGCCTGCTCTCGGCCAGCAGAAAAACCAGGGATGACCTGGAAAATATTAAAAAAGAAGTTCTGACGCTGGATAACAGTCCGGATATTAGATCTCTGGCAGTCCTGCTGTGAACTGGTGATGTTGATCTTGAACGAACCTGCCGGGCTTTGAATTCTGTTCAGACCGGCTGTGACGGCCCGCGAAAACGGGCCGGGAAAGAGGAAAAAATGGAAAAAAGTACAAAAAACAGAATCCTGGGCTTTATCAGCCTGGGAATCGCCCTGTGGGTCACCTATATGTCCATGGGGCTTAAGGCAACTGCTTATCAGGGGGATCCCGGCCCCCGCATGTTTCCGCTGATCGGAGCGGTGATTATGGCTGTCTGCGGGATCGTCATGATCGTGGCCCCCGGCCAGAAGGAGAAAGTATTCCTTACAAAAGAACAGTGGAAGTCCTGTGCAAAGCTGTTCAGCATGTATCTGCTGCTGGTCCTTCTGCTGTATCTCGGCGGATTTCTTGCAGCCGTACCGGTGATGCTTTTTATTATTACCTACATGCTGTCCGGACTGTCCCTGACAGACAAAACGAAAAAGCAGAGGCTTGTGACCAGCCTGATCTTCGGTATCGTGGGCGGGATCGTTCTCTATCTTATGTATGTTAAGCTCCTGGATGCAAAGATGCCGGAAGGGATCCTGATGTCCATGCTGCGGAAATAGGCCGGGTCGTCCGGACGATGAAACCCGGAAAAGCCGGAATAAATGATTATGTGTAAATAAATGTGTTTACGGAGGATTTATTAGCATGAGTGTGTGGCAGTTTTTTCTGAATGCATTGAAAGAGATCTGCACTCCGACGGGAATTCTTTTTGTGGTCGGCGGTACACTGGCAGGTATGATCCTGGGAGCGATCCCCGGGCTTGGCAGCAGTACGTTGATGGTCATCCTGCTTCCCATCTCCTATAAAATGGATATTACCATGGCGATGGCCCTGTTTATCTCCATCACCATCGGCGGGATGTCCGGAGGCTGTATCGGGTCGATCCTTCTGGGAATTCCCGGAACGTCGTCTTCGATGGTAACGGTGTTCGACGGGTATGAATTTACCAAACGGGGGATGCCTTCCAAGGCGCTCTCCGCCGCCGTTGTTTCGAACTTTCTTGGAAATGTTCCTTCGGTTATTCTTGCCATTGTTGCATGTAAAGCTGTTGCCGCCTGGGCTGTCAAGCTTGGTCCCTGGGAATATGCGGCGCTCTGTTTCTGCGCAGTCCTGATGGTGGTGGGTCTTTCCAAAGGAAATATGGTCAAGAGTATGATCGGTGTCGGCCTTGCCATCTTCCTTGCTTCTGTCGGCGAGGATCCGATCAATGCGTCCGGCCGTTTCCTGTTCTTTGGAAGGCTGGAGTTCCTGGACGGCTTTAACATCATCAGCGTGATGCTGGGTCTCTTTGCGGCAAAGATCATTCTTCTCGAATATGCCCGCCAGGACAAGCAGCAGAATCAGCTGGATGTAAAAGTAGAAGGGTTTAAGTTTCCGGCGGCAGATTTTATTAAAAACAAATGGCTGATCCTGCGGGCGTGGGTCACCGGTGCGGTGATCGGATTCCTTCCGGGGCTTGGCGGCCCGGTGGCGTCGGTCATGTCTTATTCGAATGAAAAGATGCTGGCCAAGGATAAATCTACCTGGGGCCACGGTGAGATCGGCGGTGTATTTGCCGCAGAGACAGCCAACAACGCAGCCATCGGAGGGGCGCTGATCCCTCTTCTGGCACTTGGCATTCCGGGAGACGCGGCAGCGGTTCAGTTTATTGCCGCACTGAATGTCCAGGGCATCAATGTGGGCCCGATGTTCATGCGCGAACAGCCTGCCATTGTTTACATGATCTTTACAGGGGCGCTGCTGTCAGGTACTATTGTCTTCCTGTTCCAGACATTTGGCATGAAGACATTCCCTGCCATGCTGAAGATCCCGTATCATTTCCTGTATTCGATGGTTATTCTGCTGGCATTCCTGGGCGCCTATATGTCAACGAACAGCTTTTACGGCCTGCTGGTTGCCGTATGCTGCTGTGTGCTCGGCGTCCTGATGGATTTCTTCGGAATTCCGTCTCTTCCGTTTTTGATGGCTTACATTCTGTCTCCCATGCTGGAGCTGAATATCAGAAGAGGTCTTAACTATTCACCGCGGGGCATTGCCGAGTTTTTCAGGAGACCGCTTTCCTGCACGTTTATCATCCTTGGCATTGCTGTCCTGATCTACGGATTCATAAGTCCCGTACTTAAGAAGAAAATGGGGAAAAAGTAATCAGTAAGCATCTAAACAGGCTGCATGGCCGGAAGGCCTTGTAAAATAAATTCTTTTCAAAGAGGAGGTAACAACATGAAAAAGAGACTGTTAACAGCTGTTCTTGCAGGAGCTATGGTTCTTGGCAGCATGAGCACGGTCAGTGCAGAAGCTGCATGGCCGAACGGAGACATTGATTTTTACTGTGGATATGCAGTAGGATCTCTGACCGATGTCAATGTACGTACCATCGCGGACTGGATCACCGAAAAGACCGGCGTTACTGTTAAGGTGGAGAACAATGACGTAGGCGGCGGTGCAAACCTGGCAGCCAAGCTGGCAAAGGCAGAACCGGACGGACAGACGATGATGCTGGTCGGTATGAACTGCATTTCCAACTTCTACAGCGATATCTGGCCTCTGAATCCTGCAGATCCGGCGAACTTCAAGATCGCCTGCAGCTTCATCGAGCCGTGGCCGGACAGCGGCTGTATGGTTATGACCCAGGCAGATGCTCCTTACAGCAACTGGGAAGAACTGACCGCTTATGCAGAAGAACATCCGGGCGAAGTAACAGTAGCTTCCATCCCCGGAAAAGTTATGGATATCAAGATGAAAGCTATCTTTAACGGAACCGGACTTGCCGACAAGATCCGCTGGGTGTCCACGACAAACGCTGACGCCTCTGCCGGACTTCTGGGCGGCAACATCAACATCATCATGCTGGATGAGTTCACCGCTCTCGGCTATATCCGTGACGGCAGCAGCAAGGCTATCATCAACAGCCGTGTATCCGATGATTTCAGCATGTATGAAGAT
>CACZPF010000570.1 GCA_902782975.1 uncultured Lachnospiraceae bacterium | reverse complement strand
TCGCTGGTGTTTGCCCTTCCTTCGAATGTACTTGAAAATGAGCTGGATGAACGAAAAGAACTCATCGATGAAATTCGGTCATGGGGGAAGATCGTCTTTTTATCTGAGTATAAAAATAAAGGAATTATCGGACTTGGCATGGATGGGAAATTGAGGGCTGTCTGGTTAAATAAAAAAGCTCTTCCAGGGAAAAGGATAGAGAAGACTTCGGTTTATTTTGACGGAGAGACGGCATTTCGCATCCTGAAGACAGTACCCGAAGAAGAAAAAAACCTGTATGCTCCACGGAGGATGAAGGTTCTCGGGTTAGGCGGCACCTGGACAGCCCCCTGTGTACTGCTGGAGGATGGAAAGGTATATGATCTGGACGGAAAGCGCAGGGAGGATTGGGTCCTTTTCTGGGAGCCGGACGATCTGCTGGCACACAAAACTGTTCATCCGGTTTATGACCTTTCCTGGCAGTATGTACCTGGCTCTGCAGCCGCGGATCTGCAAGATCTCATAGAAGAAAACAACTGGGCAGGTGCTCTGCTTGGATGGATCGCCTGCCGTCTGCATGCGGCAGGCTACCCCGACGGTTCGAAAAATGAAGATTATTTTAATGAATTAATGAACAGGCATGCTTCGGAAGATCCGCTTGCTGCGTCGATTCTGGGAGATTTCATGGAAGCGTGCCTGGCTTTAAGTCCGAATAAATCACAAAAACAGTTGTCTGTATACGCAAAGAATGTCCGAAGAGTATGTGCCGGTATGATCTGCTGCGGACTTCCCGCAATCTGTGAATATACAGATATTCCGCTGAAACCGGAGCTTTTTCTGGAACTGCTTTCTTATGTGCCGCAGGATGATCCGGAGGCAGAATGTGCATCCCATGCTGCAAAGATGATTCTTTCGGCGATGGCGGCGCCGCAGGAGGAAAGCAGTGCCTGGCTTATGAAGCTTTATGAAGAAGAAGTGGAAGGGGCAGTATTGCCAGGCGGAAAGTTCATACTTCATGATTTTGTCTGTTTTGCCCTGGGTATGATTTTCATAAAAAGGCACTGTCATCCGGATGCCGTGATACGGCACGAAGAAGCCTTTTCTGATCCATGGTATTATAAGGGAGCCAGGCTTATCTATGCGGCGATGGTCAGACATTCTACCGCTGCTGCCCAGGTATATCTGGAAGAAGCTGCGAATGGTACGAAGGAACAGCAGGTGATACTGGCCAGAATTCTGGGGGGAGATCAGGAAAGGGCAGCACAGACTATGCTGGATGTTTTTGATGCTTTATTTTCGGACGATGCGGCTTTTGATTCTGAGGAAGAAAGAGAAAACTATCTGGAACCTTTTCGGAAAAAAGTGGAACAATAGTGTCTGACAGTTGAGAGAGGAAATATATATGAGAGATTGCAGGCCGGAAATGAGAGATAAAGGAAATACCGTGCTGCTTGCGTGCGCCAGGGCTCATGAAATCGATCGGAACGGAGGACCCGGAACCGAGGAAGAAAGTCAGGAATACACGAACTGCCGGCTCGCATACCTGGGACTTGTATCCAAACTGAGAGAGATCCAGAAAAATGACATGAGTCAGGCTGGGAAAAGATATTTCTGGGATATGGATGATTCTGAGCCGGAGTATACAGGGAATGAAAAAAAATTCGGTCTGGAAGATCCGGACGTGATAGAAGGAAACCCTCTTTCGATCGAGCAGGGGGCAAGGACATTATCCGGAGGTTATATGCTGACAGAAATGTCGCAGGGTTTTACGGAGGAAGCATCCAGAGGCTTCCGTTATCTGGATTGTCTGGGAGGGCTTCTGTCGAATTCCGAGGATTTTTTCTGCAAATACATTGTTCTGTATGTTGATAAAGAGCTGTGCCGCCGCTATCCGGGGGAGGTTGCATTTCGGAGGGACATCTATTGTCTTAAGGAAGGAGAAAAAGCAAAACGGGTAGTAGAAACCGTGAGCATGGAGTATAAAGGCCCTACAGAGGCTCAATACTGGGAAGAGCGGAAACGGGATCTCGAAAGACAGGAAGAAGCTCGTCTGGACAGGATAGAGCGGCTGATCGGAGGAATAACGGGAGTCGGTATGTATACCAGCTTTGAGCAGGCTCTTATGGGAAGATTTACTCCGTCAGAATATTTTGAATTACAGATGGGAAGGGATGCCATGCGGCGAGACATCAGCGGAGAGCTTGAAAAGGAGAAAGCCATGATGTCGGCACCTCCTCAGGTACTTTCCACTGTGGCAAGGCAGGAGAAAAAGAAAACAGTTGAGTATCTGTATGCGCCCTTTGCTTCCGCACTGGTATATGATGGAACACTGGCTGCCCTGTATCTGAGGGAAGACCAGGTGGTGACGCTTGGATTGTTTGATCAAAGTGTTACAAAGGATAATTTTGCAGGCCCCTGCTATGAAAAGAAAGAACTGGGAAAATTAAGGATGTCAAGGGCCCTGGCTCTTGAACTTCTGGCTAAAAAGTACTGGAAATTTATGAAAGCGCCGGATCCTTTGTCCCCTCCGATCCGCGGACTGACCGAACAGGAGTTCCGGTACTGGCTGGAGCTTCGGTATTTGTATTCGTTTCACGCCGCCCGACAGAAGTCTTAACGGCGGAAGCCTTAACGGAGGAAGCCGGGTATTATCTGCAGACAGGCCAGATGGAAACGGATTATAACAGTGGAGAGAGTTATGGGAATCGTATATATATTGACATCGGATGAAAACTATGAGCAGGAAATGTCTATCCTGTATTATGAGGCAAAGAAGAAAAATATTCTGGCAGTTCCCTGCCGGGCAAAGGACCGGAGGTTTTTTCAGGAGCCGGATCCGGAGCAGATAAAGAAAACACATCCGGAACCGCCGTTTGCCATGCGCAGGATGATTTTCCTTTCGGAGCCGGATCTTTCGCCGGTTTTATCTCCAGGAGAGCGGTATCGTATTTCCATGAAAAAAATGGAAGACTTGTTGAAAAGACTGGAGGAGTATCCTGCACTTCTGCAGCTGGATCTGCAAAGAACGGTTATTTGTTTCCGCTGTATTATCAACGAGCGGGACAGATTTCGAAATGACGACCGTCTGGCTTATAAGAAGCTGAGAGATCAGGTAATCGAGCGACTCAGAGCGCTGGGGGGAAATTACGTCCTTTTCTATTATAAGAATGATTATCCTGATCTGGAGGAGTCTCAGATATCCCGGAAATTTCAGGAAAGTCTGCGATATGCCCTGCGTTTTCTGGCGGAAGATAGCGCAGAGACACCTCGTATCCCACCCTGCCCTCTTCTGCAGGAAGAAGCTATGGATGCGGCCAGTTATCTGCTTTCGAACGGACAGGCTCACAGAATCGCTCTTCTGGGAGAGCCCGGGATCGGGAAGGAGGTATTTCTGCGGCAGCTTGCGGACCGGATGGAAGAGAAGGGATGGAAGGTGATCCGCAACAAGTCTGATTCCGGGAAGATGGAGGTTTCTGCACAGGAACTGCTCGAAAGGATCATCCGGAAGCTGGAAGAATGTCTGTCCGTTCCCGGAAGGGATCTTCGTTTTCCCGGATCTCCCCATGGTCCGGAATTAGCACTGGAAGAGTATATGGAATCCTTATCCCGCATGGCAGAAGAAAAGGGAATGAATATCCTGCTGGCTGTAGACGGGATATATACCCTTCGTGGAGCTTACGGAACCGAAGAAGGAGCGAAGATCACGGGAGGAGTCCTTCATTATATGGCACTTTTCCCGGAAGAAGGAGGAATCCGTTCGGTTTTTACGCACACGGACCCGGATCAGCTTCACGGGGATGTGGAGGTACCGTCTTTTTGAAACCGCTGAACTACCGGATGAGGATGAAGGCTGTCGAATGGAATGCTTCCGTCCTGAGGCTGCCATTAACGGAAAGAAAGGCCCAGGAGATCGCTTCAAACGACACCATCGCCCTGCCTCTTTACGTCAGGATGATCATGAGAAAAATACTGGAAGACCGTCTCCGCTATTTTGTCGGAGAATACCAGGAACTTCCTTCTTATGCCGGCATGAATGCAGAAAACCTGGTAAAATGTTTTATAGAAGAAACATTTACAAGAATGATGGGGAATACAGCAGGGGTAAATCTGCCCTCGCTTGACCGGTTCCTTTACGGCCTTCCGTATAAGGTGGGAAATGTCGAACATGATCTTATGGAGGAAGGTACTTTTCTGGCAGTGAATTACTATCTTGGACGGCCGGTCATAGAAGCACTGAATGAACTGCATCGTTCCCGATGGTATAAAAACCAGCTGAGAAAACTGTTCCCCGAAAAAGCTTCGGTGAAGAAGGAGACCGGCCTGCTGTGGTGTGAAATTGCCAGTGTGAATCCGTCTGCAAGCCTGATCAGTTCCGAACTGGCGTATCATCATATAAATGCCGGTATACCGGGGATGTTGACCAGAAGTATGGATAATGCATCTGATAATTCTATTGTAGAGGCGATGTACTGTACAGCCTATGATCTGGTCACGCAGTCCTTTAAAGACGCCGGAGCATTTTTAAAAAGAGTGCTGAATGACCAGTTTACTGATAGCAGGATCGCAGCGGATATTGTCAATTATGATTTTTACCAGGCTGTTGTACGGAGTACTCGTAAAGAAGATTACTCATTATACTATGACATCCTGAAAGTACTGGAGAGCGTCCTCGAAAAAAAGGGGTCAGGAGAACTGCTTGCCGAGACTCATGAAAGTCTTTCATGGCTGCAAAAAAGAGTGGGTTCCGGGGCGGCGGATTTACCGGCGTTTCAAAATCGATTTGCGCAGGGCATCCTTCTGAGAGAGATCCGGCAGAAGACTTCCAGGGCAAGGGACTTTGTGATGGGAAAAAAGACCCTGGAGAAACGCCTGCAGCTGTTGTATCCTGCGATGGGGCTTATGTGGGGAATTCCTGCTGCATCCCTTACTTTTGAAAATCTTGTTGATCTTATCGCTGTTTATGCGGAGCTGGGATTTTCCCTCTCCTGTTCCGAAAATGCATCTGATCAGAATAAAGCGGCCGGCTATCTTCAGACAGCAGATGAGATGGCAGACCTTGAAAAATACTATACCGCAACTCTGTCTGCGGGAATAAAGGCAAAAGTAAAATCTGAACAGGCCAGGATCATGGAAGGTTGGTATATGCAAAAAAAGGCCGGCTCCGGAAAGTACAGAGAAGACTCATATGCAGATATCCTTCAAAAGGCCGCGGGCTTTCATGAACAGGCCTATGCCATGTATCTGCAGCAGGGAGATGAAGCCTCTTTCTGGAATTCTGCTTACCACGAGATGCGGATGTGTGCGAATTTCTGTGACTTTGTGGAACAATTTGATGAGTCTGTCGAGAAGAGATACCGGATGCTGGATGCAGCTGAACAGGCTTTTAAGCGGGACGGCAGCCTTTCAAGACAGTCAACACTTGCCTGGGCAGCCGGACGGACCGCAGAGACCCTGAAAGCCCGCGGAAAAGAAAACGACAGAGAAACCATTCTGGAATTGTACAGAAAATCGATCGCTCTGTATGATGATATGACTAAAAAAGATAATTCCGGCAAATACTTTTCTACTTCGGCAAAAGCCCGGGGAGTTGCCGGGAAATATCTGATCGATATCGGAAGATGGGCAGACGCAGAGTCATATCTTCTTGAAAGTATTTCCTTTTATGAGCAATGCGAAAAACAGAATCCTGGAACGTCTGTCGGAAAATCGATGGGTGATCAGTATATCGCATTAGGAAGAAACCGATACTACATGGGCACTCCAGAAGATGCCGCAGTGGGAGAGAAATACTTTTCTGCCGCGGAAAAATGTTATCAGAAAGCCGGATTAACAGACAGCATTGTTAAGTAC
>CACZPF010000569.1 GCA_902782975.1 uncultured Lachnospiraceae bacterium | reverse complement strand
TCCAGCGCGACCGGACACCGTTTTCCCGGATCATGGAACTTCCGGTATATGTGCAGTTTAACGCGGAAGCGTTTCTGAGCTGGCGGGGGGCCCGTGTGATCAGGAAACTGATGCGTTATGAAAAACCGTGGGTGATGGGAAGCGACTGTCATCATGCCCACAGAAGGAAGCCTAACATGAAAGAAGCCCGCGAGATACTTGTCCGGAAATACGGACAGGAGAAAGCGGATGAGATAGATGAGCGGTCCTGCAGACTGCTGGGGGAACATGCTGAGAACAGGTAAAATACTATTGGTTTTGATAGTGGCGGCGGGGTTACTGTTTGCCGCCCGAAAGCTGGATCAGGAAATGAACCGGAAAGCGGTGGAGTCGGATTCATTCCAGGCTGTGAGCACACATTCCAGCTACGTCAGGGGAACGCTTATTCTCGACGATTACAGCTATGATTATTTTCACAGTTTCGAAAATTATCTGCTGATCGGCACGGATGAAGCGGGAAATGATGAGGCGGAAGGCGAGGATTTCCAGAATGCCATGGGCGATTATCTTCTGCTGCTGAGTATTGATAAATCCTCTTCCACCTACTCTCTGCTGGAACTGGACCGTGACACGATGGCGGATGTGCTTTTGATGGACCGGGAAGGAAACGGCAGCGAAACCGCGTACATCCAGCTGTGTATTGCACACTGGTATGGAGGAACGAAAGAACTGGGATGTGAAAACCAGGTTCTTGCCGTGCAGAATCTCCTGGGAGGACTGCCGATTAATGGGTACTATTCTTTCAGTATCCGGGATCTGCCTAAGCTGAACGCGGCGATTGGCGGAGTGACGGTGACGCTCGAGGATGATTTCAGCAGTGAGGACCCGATGATGAAGAAGGGTGCCACACTGACCTTAACAGATGAGCAGGCTTACCGGTATCTGCGGGACCGAATGAGTATTGGTGAAGGAACCAATGCTGAGAGAATGGCCAGGCAGCATACCTATCTTTCGGGATTTCTTGAACAGAGCAGAGAAAAGCTCGCAAAAGATCCTCAGTATTTCTACAAACTGTTTGAAACACTGGAAGATGTGGCTGTCACAAATTTGACCGGAAAACAGCTATCAAAAATCGCAAGAGCATTGACGGCTGACAAAATGAGTGGTATATATTCATTTGAAGGTGAACATCTGATTCAGGAAGCCTACTATGACGGAGAGATGCATATGGAGTTTTACATCGATCCTGAGTCCCTGGTTTATGTGCTGACCCAGATGTATCAGCTGGAACCGCGTTTACCCGAAGAGTCGGAGGAAGTAGTCTACTGGCTTTTCGAAACGGAAACGGATGAAGAGGAATATTACGCTACCGAAAGTGTAGCCGGATGAACGGCTCACTTTTGGATGAAACAGAATATACTATACACAGGAAAGGATTTTATGCTGATGGATCAGCAAAACAACAGGCCGCAGCTGCCGGCGCCGGCAACTGAAGGCGAAATGGAAATTGATCTGGCTGAGCTGCTGGCGTACTATCTGACAAAGTGGTACCTGCTGTTTATCGGATTTCTGATCGGCGCGATCATTGCAGGTGCGTTTACCTATTTTCTGATTACACCGAAGTTTACAGCGACATCAAAATTGTATATGGTTGCCAATTCCAGCAATACGATTGTTGATCTTTCCGATTTTAATATCGGTAATTCGCTTTCTTCCGACTACGCGCAGCTGTTGAAGGTTCGTCCGATTCTGGAGGAAATAATTGAGGAAGAGAAACTGTCGTATACTGTGGAAGCGCTCAGGGGAATGATTTCGATTTCCAAAGTGAGTGATACCAGAATTCTTCAGATTTCTTCAACAAGTACCAGCCCGCAGGAAGCCATGGTGATCGCGAACGCCCTGGCTGACAAGGCCGTAGAGGAACTGCCGGTTCTGATGGATACGGCTACGCCAAATATTGCCGAGAGAGCCATTACGCCAAAGCAGAAGAGTTCTCCGAGCATGAGCAGAAATGTGATGATGGGTGCGCTGGTGGGACTGCTCCTGGTAGCCGGTGTCCTGACGGTTATTTTCCTGATGGATGACACAATGAAGACAGCAGAAGATGTGCAGCGTGAACTTGGCATTATGCCGTTGACTGTGATTCCGGAAGGAGAAATGCCTGCCGGACACCATTCTGAGGAATCTTCCCGCAGACGGAGAAAAAGGAGAAAGAAGAATTGAAGAAGGTAGAGATAGCCGGACTGCAGGAACTGCCTTATTCGATGGAAGAGGCTATAAACAGGCTGAGGGTAAATATCCGTTTTATGGGATCTGATGTCAGAAAAGTCATGGTCATCAGTACCTTTCCCAATGAAGGAAAAAGCCTGGTATCCATGCATATCTGGCGGCAGATGGCAGACGCAGGCATCCGTACGCTGCTGTTGGATGCGGATATGCGTAAATCCACAATTATGGAAAGGTATAAGCTGACAGCGGATGACGGGACAAAGCTCATCGGCACATCAGATTATCTTGCCGGGAATGTGAGCCTGGAAGACGCAATCTGCCGGACACAGTTTGAAAAGGGCGATATTCTTTTGAATACGGAGAACGTTGTGAATCCCTCTCTTTTGCTGGAGAGTAAACGTTTTTCCCAGATGCTGCAGGAAGTTGGCGAGAAATACCGGTATGTCATAGTAGATACGCCGCCCCTTGATCTTGTATCAGATGGCGAACGGATCGGCAGCCAGTGTGACGGCGCTCTGCTCGTTATCAGGAGCGGTGAGACCCCGACCAAGATTGTAAAGGCTTCTATTGCGCAGCTGGAGAGGGCGGGCTGCCCTGTGCTTGGCGTAGTACTGAACCGTGTAGCTTCCGCGAAAGGCGGTTACTATTCCAAACGATACGGCGGGTATTATTCCGGTAAATATTATTATGGCAGAGAATATTATCAGAAATGAGAAGTTCCGGTGATCATCTCTGCTTCATGATCATGGCTATTCAGCCGGCAAACGGCTTTTTAGCGGCATATGGACAACATATGTCAGGAAATATGTAAGGAAAGGAGGAGGATAACCTATGAACAAGCATGTGAAAAGGTTGGTAGCGCTGCTGGCGGTCCTGGTTATGGCACTGAGCTTTTCTTATACGGCTATGGCTGAGACTGTAAAGGTAGCCAGCCCGACGGATGGCCCGAAATTACCAAATCATGACAATTTTTCAGGCCTGAACGCATTGACTGGTATTCGGAAAAGCTGGTGGAATAAAACTTCTATCAGTGTACCTTCACCGCAGAAGTTCGGAGGCAAGACGCACAAGGTAAAAACCATCAAGGCTAAAGCTTTTGCAAAATGCAAAAAAGCGAAAACCATTAC
>CACZPF010000568.1 GCA_902782975.1 uncultured Lachnospiraceae bacterium | reverse complement strand
GTATGCGGTCAATATCTGCGTTTAACGACGCTCGTTTTTCCTGATATTGCTGGATCAGTTCCTTCGGCGGAAGGATCTCCTCTTCCTCGTGCGGATAACCACAAAGATCAATATTATAAGTACGCGCAGCGATTTCTTCTACTGTATATTTTTTCGCTTTGTCAAAACCGTCAACCGAAATCTCCTCCCGGTTATTCCACCATTCCATGGCAGGAGCGAAGTGTTCCAGTTTCATTGGCTTTGTTTTTGAGAAGTTCTTATAGCCATCCGGCATATCCAGGCGGTAGAACCATATTTCTTCTGTTGACTTGCTATGATCAAAGAAGAGGATATTCGTTGTAATGCTGGTGTACGGCGCAAAAACACTATGCGGCATCCGGATCACCGTATGAAGGTTGAATTCCGACAGCAATTTCTTTTTAATCGCTACCTTTGCGTTATCTGTTCCGAACAGAAAGCCGTCCGGAAGGATTACTGCCGCTCGACCAGTCTCTTTCAGGCGATACATAATTACGGACATAAAAAGATCCGCTGTTTCACTGCTGGCAAGATCTGCCGGGAAATGATTCTTCACCTCTGTTTTTTCGCTTCCGCCGTAGGGGGGATTCATCAAAACGACGTCAAATTGATCATCGGCAGTGTAGTCCAGAACATCCCGGATCAGAGAGTTGTCATGATACACCTGTGGAACATCGATATCGTGAAGCAGCATATTTGTGATGCAAAGCATATAGGGAAACTGCTTCTTCTCGATCCCAAAAATGGATGTATTGAATTTTTCCAGATTCTCTTCGGAATCTCCGATCTGCGGAGACAGTTCTTTCAGCCAGGAAGTTAAAAAACCGCCTGTGCCGCAAGCAAAATCCGCGCAGATCTCGCCTATCTTCGGCTGAACCATCTTTGCCATAAAGTCCGTCACAGCACGCGGTGTATAAAATTCACCGGAAGATCCTGCACTCTGCAGTTCCCGGAGAATTGATTCGTAGATTTCTCCAAATGCATGGCTCTCTTCATAGTCGCTGAGATCCAGCTCGTCAATAATATTGATCACCTGCCGCAGAAGTACACCATCCTTCATATACTGGTTGGCGTCTTCAAAAGTAGTCTTGACGATAGACTTCTTGATCGGTGTTTCCGGATCCACCGCTATTCCTTTAAGTGTCGGAAACAGTGTATTATTGACGAAGTTCAATAGTTTTTCTCCGGTCATGGCAGAGCCGGACCGGTCATCATGTGCCCAATTGATCCAGCGGCACTCGTCCGGAATGATGGACTCGTAATCTTCATCATTAATTTCCCAGTCCTGTTCCTTGGAGTCATATACCTTCAAAAAAAGCATCCATGCAATCTGCTCAATCCGCTGTGCATCTCCATTGATACCGGCATCATTGCGCATGATATCACGGATCCGTTTTACAAAACTTGATAAGTTGCTCATTTATGCCACCTCATAAATCGCTTCTTCCAGGGATTTCAATGCGTCAATATACGCTGCCTTTCCTCCAAAGAAACTGACAATCTTGGACGGTGTGCCAAATTTCTTCAACGGATCAAGACTAAGCACCTTCATACTCTCAATCTGTTCAATACCCAGATTCATGTATTTATCCAGAAGCACTTCGAGCACTTCTTTTGCAGCACCGCTGTACTTAGCAAAGAAATCCTGCTTTTTTACGCCTTCCGCACGTTCTTTGCGCGTCAACGGTTTTCTGTCATAGGCTACATGACAAATAAAGTCGAAATCATCTACGTCAGCCATGTTCTGGTCTTCCTTCAATGCCTGCAGGTCAATTCCACGTTCACGGAGCAGGGAACTTACTGCCGATTTCTTCTGGATTGCATTCCAATACGCTATAAACCGATCCAACGAAGCATACTCGCCACGAATATTTGTTTTTGTATAATCAATAATGCTTTCCTGCCTCAACAGTTTTCCGTTTGCATCATATATCGAAACCGTTTTATTGATGATATGCACTTCACATCCATCGGCATCCACATAAGGCTTTGGCTGTGTTGGCGGCGGATCTATTGGACCTGGCGGCGGAGTGGTCGGCGGATCATCTGTTCCGGGTTTTGCCGGTCGATTCGGATCATAATCCTGATCCTGTTCAATATCTCCATCCCAAGCCGGATCTGCAAATAGCCGTGACACATCACGGAAGTCCATTACTGTAAAATGCGTTTTTCCTTCTTTTTCCCGCAGCCTGGTTCCACGACCGATAATCTGCTTAAATTCCGTCATCGAATTAATCATCTGATCAAGAACGATCAGCTTTGTCATCTTACAGTCTGCGCCCGTGGAGAGCAGTTTTGAAGTAGTTGCAATCACAGGATATTTTGAGGAAACAGAAATAAAATAATCGAGCTTGCTCTTGCCATAGGTATCACTTCCGGTAATCCTCACCACATAATCCGGATTCTGTTTCACCATATCAGCGTTCATGTTTGTGAGCGCAACCCGCATTCGTTCGGCATGATCTTCTGTAGCACAGAAGACAATGGTTTTTGCCATCCGGTCTGTAGATTTCAAATAAGTTGTAATTTCCTGTGCAACCTGGTTAATCCGATCCTCAATTATAATGTTGTAATCATAATCATTGTTGTTATAAATTCGATCCTCAATTTCATTTCCATAAATATCTCGTTGACCTTTGTAGGGCCGCCAGCCATCTCCTATGTCTGTCTTGATCTTAATGACACGGAATGGGGCAAGGAAACCATCTTCAATTCCCTCGCGAAGGCTGTACATATAAATGGGAGTCCCGAAATAATCGATATTGGAAATATACTTTGTTTCCTTCGGCGTGGCTGTCATACCGATTTGCGTAGCAGACGAGAAATATTCAAGGATCTTTCGCCAGTTACTGTCTTTCTTGGCGGACCCCCGATGACACTCATCTACAATGACAAGATCGAAGAAATCAGGCTGGAAAAGAGCAGCAAGCCTGGAAACTGTTTCGTCTTCTGCATCCGCATCTTCCGTTTCATCACCACCAGTCAGCTGCTGATAAAGCGAAAAGTAGACTTCATGGGAAGTTATTGTTGAAGGATCGTCCTTCGCGAAGTTGATTTTATGAATTGTCTTTTCCAGAGGCGAGAAGTCCTGCTGAATAGACTGATCCACAAGAATATTCCGGTCAGCAAGATAGAGAATTTTCTTCTTTATTCCGGATTTCAAAAGCCGATATACAATCTGGAACGCAGTATAGGTTTTGCCCGTACCTGTAGCCATGACAAGCAAAAGTCGATCCTGCCCTCTGGCAATGGCATCTACAGTCCGGTTGATGGCAATCCGTTGATAATACCGGGGTGGATATGTGTTTTGACTGGTATAGTATGGCTGACGAATGATCGCCATTTCCTCATCCGTGACACCTTCACCGGAATTCGACTCTGATTTATACCTGCTGATCAGTTCATCATAGCTCGGAAATTCATCAAGCGAAATCTGTTTTTCTAAGCCAGTTAAAAAATCATGTTCATAGAAAGCATCGCCATTTGAACTATAAGCAAATGGAACATCAAGCATCTGAGCGTATGTCATTGCCTGCTGCAAGCCAAAAGATACCGAATGATTATTGTCTTTTGCCTCAACAATGGCGATCGGGTAGTTTCGCTCAATATAAAGAATATAATCAGCCTTCTTCGGTGCTTCTCTGGCGACAAGATTTCCACGAAGATTAATCTTTCCGTCTGTAAACTGCACCTTTGTTTCCATGGTGATTTTGTTCTTCCAGCCCCGCATCTGAAGAGCAGGAGTAATATAATTCAGCTTGATATCTTCCTCAGACATCTGTTTTTTGGAAAGAATTGTACTCATACTGGTCTCCTGATGCTTCCAATAATTCAAGATTATCGGAAGCTATTGACGTGAGTGTTTCATAATATGATATAGGGAATTTCATCACAGACAAGCCCTATGTTTCATATAAAAATTATAACACATCAATCTGAGAACACATACCAGGAGGAACAGAAAATTATGCTATTTGAAATGCTCCGAAATTGAACATGTCTCCAAGGCTTACTCCCATCGGTTTTCTTGCTTTATTCAACATGTCGGAAAGTTGTTTTATGGAGGACCCGCCATCCTGCATGGCGCGGTACAAGTCTGCCGTTGCACGGGCATCAGCTAGAGCTGAATGAGCCCGCCCACGAAATTCAATACCGGCGTTGTGTACGGCCATGGAAAGCGACATCTGCCGGTGAAGATGAAACATGGAATCATAGTCTTTCTGCAGATCGTGCCAGTGAGAAAACAGGTATTCTGCTTCAGCCGTGTAGGGAATACCTTTTAAGCGCATTTCCTTATTCAGCTGAATAAAATCGCTGTCACTCCAGCTGTAGATTTCATAATCTGTTCCGCACCAGAGAAGAAATTTTGCAAAAGCCGCAGCAAATGTGTCCGCCTGCAGCACCTGACAGGTCTGAATCCCTGTTATACAGGTAATTTCAGCTGTAATGCCGGAATTATACTGTGACCGGACATAGCACCGGAATGTTCCGTCACCTGCATTGTTCTCAGTCAGGCGGAATGCACCAAATTCAATCACTTCCTGCGTACATCTGCGACGGATATCTTTATACTTCTTATTGACTGTATTCATCTCCAGATCCAGAAATATTTTTTTCATCATGGCTCTCCTGCAAAAAAGTAACACGATTTTCTTAACCAAGATCATTCTACGAAACGAAGTATGCAAAAAGATGTACAATGGCTTTTCATTCGTCAAAAAAGAGTCACACCGTAAGGCATGACTCTTTTCATGGGTTTTATACGTGCCGGTCTTTATCCGGTGCAGATCCCTTACCCTTCTATCAGGATCTGCTTCTTTTCCGGAAGCTTCGATGCTTCCTTTTTCGGAATGATCAGCGACAGTACGCCGTGTTTGAAGGATGCTTTGATATCTTCTTCTGTCAGATTTTCTCCGACATAAAAGCTTCTCTGCATCGATCCGGCATACCGTTCCTGACGGATCAGCTTGCCCTTCCTGTCGTTCTCATCCTTGTCGAGGCCCTTCGCCGCGCCGACGGTCAGGTAGCCGCCGTTCAGCTCCAGGGAGATATCCTCCTTCTTAAATCCCGGAAGATCGATATCCACTTCATACTGACCTTCCTGTTCGTGTACATCGGTCTTCATCAGATGGGCGGCATGCCTGCCGTACAGCTTCTTTTCGACCTTGTTCAGTTCCGGAAAATCAAACCAATCATCCAGCAGATTCTCACCAAAAATACTCGGATACAACATAACTTTTTCCTCCTTATACTCAATCACATTTCCTGTTCCTGAGCATCGGGACGGAGGGTTTGGATCAGGGAACATTTCGTTTCCGGTCTTCTTCGTTCCTCTGTTCAACTATGTTATATCACTTTTGTTAGCACTCGTCAATAGTGAGTGCTAATTTATTTTTCGCCTTTTGTCATGTTAGAATTATACTGCCACTTTCCGGATAAATAATAAAGCCAGGATATCAAACAACCCGTTCCGAATCCGAACAGTCCGTTCCACCAGATTATCGCATAGCCCAGAAACGGACTGTACCGGAAAAGATAAGTCACGATCACGCGTACTGTCAGAGCACTGCAGGCCACGATCGTAGGAAAACCACTGTGATTGGCTCCCTGAAAGACACCAAACAGCGGAATATATAATGACAGGATGATATTGATAAAGGCTACCGTATGCAGATGGGACAGACAATATACCGCCGCCTGATCACTCAGACCAAACAGACGTATGATGTGTCCCGACAAAAGCCAGACGACTGCAGAGATGCATACGGTCATAACCAGAGAAATCAACATGGTCTGCCGTGTTCCCTGCTTCACTCTGTCCATCCTGCCGGCTCCGATATTCTGACCGGTATAGGTTGCCAGCGTCGTCTGAAATGCATTGCAGGGAAGATTCAGATACATCTCCATGCGCTGGCCGACTGTAAATGACGCGGTCATTGCCTGTCCGAAACCGTTTACGGCCCGCTGAATGAGAGTCAACCCCATGGATACGATCACCAGTTGCAATGCGATCGGAAATCCGATTTTTACCGTTTTTTTAATACGACTGCTGTCCCAGTGATATTCCGAAAAGTCAAACCGGAACAAAGGATATTTTCTGATCATATAGAAATATGCCGCAATTAAAGATACTGCCTGGGAAATATCCGTCGCAATAGCCGCTCCCGCAACGCCCCATCTAAGACCGGCTACAAAAACCAGATCCAGAATGATGTTTATCACAGATGCAATCAGCAGAAAATACAGCGTAGCCGCACTGTCTCCGATCGCTCTTAAAATCGAAGAAAAGATATTATAACCAAACTGAAATATCAACCCGAGTGCATAGATGCGAAAATACAGCAGCGTCTGATCCAGATAATCTTCAGGCACATTTACAAGCCAGGTATATGCCGGCCGGGAAACCAGAAGTCCGATCAGGCAGGCAGCGATCCCCAGAACCATCAGGAACAGAATACCGGTAGATGCATTGGCCCGGACTTCTTTTTCGTTGCCGGCTCCGTAATGCTGTGCAACAACCACGCCATTTCCGGCGGAAAATCCCATCGCGACTGCCAGAAATAAAAACGCAAAGCTTCCCGTTGTACCGACAGCCGAAAGGGCCGCTTCGCCTGAAAAATTTCCGACAACAATAGCATCAACCGTATTGTATAACTGCTGAAGCAGTGAACCGGCCAGAACAGGCATCGCAAACCGAAGGACATGCT
>CACZPF010000567.1 GCA_902782975.1 uncultured Lachnospiraceae bacterium | reverse complement strand
CCCGCATCGCGGACACGGCGTATGATTTCCGAAACCGCGATTTCCTGCAGGTCCTGACGCACACCGACGCCGTCCGAAAGCGTATAAAGGCCATCATTCTCCACAACTATGCTTTCCACCATCTGACCGTTCTGAACGCGGCGCTTTTCCACCGTTTTCACTTTGCCGGAGCACGAGCAGGCAACGCCGACAGAAACCGGCCCATCCGCTTCTGCAATCAGCTGGCCGACCAGAACAGTATCACCTTTTTTGACCAGCGCTTTGGCAGCCTTTCCGATGTGCTGTATGAGGGGAAACACCATTTCACCCTTCGCTTCAAGAACCTGCAGCGGACAATCACGCGTCAGATCTTTATGATCCGGCGGGTGAATACCGCCACGAAACGCGTTTTTCAAATGGCACCATCTCCTTTTTCAGAGTATTGTTGTTTTATACTACTCCAATCTGAGTATACAAAAAAAACCGGAAAAAATCTGTATCCGGGGATACACACATCATAAATTTTTGTGTATAATATCCGTGATTCCAGAAAGGAGATTCAACATGGATTATTCTGTACTTAAAAAATGTATTCTGTTTATCGGAATTCCGGCAAAAGAGCTGCGAAATCTTCTAAGAGAAGTCCCCCATCATATCCAAAGCTATAAAAAGAATGAGATCGTTTTTCACCTGATGGATCAGGCTCTCAGAGTCGGTATTATTCTGGAAGGCTGTGCTGAAGCACAAAAATTCTTTCCAAACGGTGGCCAGATGAATGTTTCTGTCCGCAGAGCCGGCGAGATCATCGGGCCTGCCGCTGTTTTTTCAAAAAGCGGGACGTATCCCTGTAATATCGTTTCTCTGGAAGCGACAACCGTTATGATGTTCCAGAAGGAAGACTTTCTGTCCCTTCTGCAGAAAGATGTCCGGATTCTTCAGAACTTCATGACGGAAATTGCCTCCATGATTTATTTCCTCCAGCAACGCCTGGAACTGCAGTCCTATCGCGGAATCGCGCAGAAAGCTGCGTTATGGCTTCTGATGCAGGCAAGTCAAACGGGAAAGAAAAGCATATGCATTCCGGGGAGCATTTCGAGATGGGCTATGCTGATAAATGTTTCCCGTCCGTCCCTTCACAGGGAGCTGAAAAAGCTGGAGGAGCAGGGTATCATCTCCTGTAAAGACGCCACCGTGACTATCCGTAATGCGGAAGCACTGCAGAACGTCCTGAGCCGGTGAATATCCGGAATACAAGGGGTTGTCTCAAAACAAGAGATAGCTCCAATTCAGAACATTTTTCTGTTTTGAGACAACGCCTTTCCGGAAATCTCAGCTGACAAAATGACAGAATTCCAAACACCGGAGAAGCCGTCTCCGGTTCGGAATTCTGTCTTTACCTGAACGTTACAATAACACTTTTCAAAATTCTATTGTCTGCGGCTCTATCTCCGGGTCGTGGCTGCACAGCACTGCCGCACACCCGGGTTCATCTGCCATCTCAGCAATCCATTGCAGACTTCTGCGCTGCCACTTTTCAGCAAACCCGACCCCGGGCGTGATATTCTCCTGCCAGTTACGGGGTGAAAAAGCAGCATCCGCAGCCAGCAGGACAAATTTTGCCCCGCTTCGTACGATAATCGCCGCCTGCCCGTCTGTATGCCCCGGTACATTCACCATCTCCACGCTCTCATCTCCGAACAGGTCGATCGCCCAGTGGTTGGGACCAAGGGGTGAACCCCGGTAAAAGACACGTTCGATCGGCTGGTCAATCCAGAGATTCCACGGTTGTCTGGCCTTATATACCGTGCGGCAGGACCAGAAATATTCATCCTCTGCTACAACTATGCGTTTTGCTCCCTTCAGATGTCTCAATCCCGACACATGGTCCGGATCAAGGTGTGTCAACAGAATGCATTCCAGATCCTCCGGGCGGATTCCCATCGCTCCAAGCTGCTCGTGAACGGCCATACCCTTCGGCAGCCACGGATGATAAAGTACCGCAAGATACGCAGGCAACACCTTTCTGACCGCTCCGGGTTCATACTCACCTTCCGGGCTTATCTCCCTGCACCATCCGGTATCTACCAGAACAAGCCCCCTCGGATGTTCTATCAGATAGACACAGACCGGCAGATCCAACCGGCTCCTGTCAGGAGCGGCAACCTGCTTGGCGGTGTTTTTCATGTTGATTCCATTGCCATAGGGCACCGTGTCGGATACCCGCATCATTCCACAGTGAAGAATATGTATTTTCATTTTATCTTATAATAGACGTACCTGTCTCAAATTTTAGACTTTCTCCCGCAAAATTGTGGAAGGTTGATATAATAGCACATCTCCATATTTTCGTAAATATTTCACCCATATATCAGGATTTTTATCTGCCATATCGCCGAAGTCCTGGCACTATTGACACTGTTTTCCGGTTGTGCTACATTCGCTACTTTCGATCCGAAAAGAGAAAGGGGATTGTTTCATGCTTTGGAATGCGAAAAACGGCAGTGTGCCGATTGACAGCACTGAAATGAGCTATGTTTCCTTCGGTCACGGGGAGAAAAAGCTTATTGTTCTTCCGGGTCTTTCAGACGGTCTCATGACGGTAAGGGGGAAAACCCTCCTGCTTGCCGCCCCCTTCAGACAGTTCTTTGAAAAGTATACGGTATATATGTTCAGCCGGAAGGATTCAATGCCTGAAGGCTATAGCATCCGAGATATGGCAGAGGATCAGGCAAAAGCACTGCAGTATTTGGGGATAAGCGAAACCTCCGTCTTAGGCGTTTCGGAAGGTGGGATGGTT
>CACZPF010000566.1 GCA_902782975.1 uncultured Lachnospiraceae bacterium | reverse complement strand
GTTTCCCCTGTCGGGATCGACGATGATTTTTATCTCATTGGCGGGGATTCCCTTAAAACAATGCAGTTCTGCGCGAGATGCGGCGAGATCGGCATCACGATGGATTTCAAGACGCTTTATGACTGCAGGACGCCCCGGATGGTTGCAGAGCACTGGACAAAAAAAGTGAGCGAAGCGGATCTGGAAAAAGAAGAGAAAGCGGCCTTCCTAAAAAGCTGGCCTTTACTGGAAGGACAGCAGCTTCATGCAGAGATGCAGATGATTGCGCCGGAGTCCCCTTTCCTCAACGTTCCCGCGCTTTACAGACTAAAACCGGAAGTGGATATACAGAGACTGAAGACTGCCCTGGAGCAGACCGTGCACCGTCATCCCGTCCTGAATGTCCGCCTGCGTAAGGAAAATGATGTATGGACCCAGCAGTACTGTGGGGAATACGACACACCTGTTGAGATCCTGACTGTTTCACAGAAAATGGTGGATGAGCTTAAAAATGACTTTGGAAGCAGCATAAGCGGCGATCACGATCTGGCGAGACCTCTTGCCATCGAGGGAAAGCTGTACCGTTTTGCCATTCTGTGTACAGAGGAGGCCCGGTATCTATATGTCAACTTCCATCATGTCAACTGTGACGGGACCTCCATGCATCTGATACTGGATGAGATCTGCCATGCCTATACGGGCAGAGAGGACAGGATCCTTCCTGACTATTATTTTACAATACTCACCAGACTTAAAGAACAGAAGGAAAACAAAGCAGCGGTGGAAGAAGCCTGGAAGGAATATGACCATATCATGGGCGACAGCTCCGCCTGGAGAGACCGTCCCATCCGGCTTAGAATGGATGCAGAACTCGCAGGCCTTGGTTCCGCTCATATAGGAGAGAAGGACTTCCTGGATAATGCGCCGGGCCATAACGATGCATTTGTTATCACGGCTCTGCTGCTGGCCATGGCGGAATATAACGGTAATGGTGAAGCAATGATCTGCACGGTGAGAAATGGCAGGACGGACGCTCTGAAAGCTTCCAGTGCAGGGTTCATAGCGAGGTATATTCCCATATACCTTCGCCTGGATGAAGGGCTGACCCCGTTGGATCACCTGAGAAGGACCGGACAGCAGATTAAATGCCTGACTGCCCATCCGGAACTGGATCTGCCCATAAAGCCGGGAAACGATTATTTTGGGCTGATACGCTACAACAACCTTGGCCGGCTTCTTGGGCTCGGTGAGATTTCCCTGCTGACGGATGAATATACGGATATGCGGGTATTTGATGTCAATCCCGGCCTGATCAGCTTCAATCTGTGGGAAAACGAGAACGGGATGCGTTCTCTGGAATACTATTATACGGAAAGCTGCTACAATGAAAACGGGATGAAACGCTACATCGAGCTGGTCAAAAAGGCTATCCGTGTACTGGATGAAGCCGAAAGCAAAAGGAAGGACTGAAAGGTATGCTGAAAATAGAAGCCTTTGATACCAACAATAATTACAGGATACTGAATAACGACGCCATGCTTTTTCACGATGCCCTCCGGTATGTTCTGAGGGGGGAAAAGCGGTTTCATGTTCGAAGTGAGGGTACATCTGATTTTGACCTGGTTTACGTGGAGAATGATGCGAAGGCCAAGGCAGACTCTTCATTCCCGGACAGTGATTTTTTCAGGAACGAACTGATATTTCCACCCTATTTCTTTTATGATGAAACTGATCTGGATCGGGTGAACACCGACCTTCTGGAGGGCTTTGACGAACTCTGTTTTGAGGAGGTCAACGAGTATTCCGTGGTCATCGCCAGGCTGGCACTGGCACATACAGATCTTCGGGTCACCTTCAAGGATGAGAGGGTCCGTCTGTTTGCTGATCTGGCTGGTCAGGCCAGTGTTGCCGGAGGTCCTGTGACCGGCAATGCCATCTATGTTCAGGAGAGCTATTATCCTGTATATGATCAGAAAAATCACTTCGATACGATCGGACTGTTCCACTGCCTCTTTCTGCTGCAGTGGATCACGGATCTTCCCGCAGGCAGGCTGAAGTATGTAGAATTTTCCATCCGGAAGACCGAGGGCATAGGCAGCATTCTTTCAAGCTGCGCCAAGGTAAGAATGGCTTTTGGAAATAAAGGGATCCGGACCTATATCAGTTCCGGCTGCACCCGCTACAGCGATGAGCTGCTTACCCGCTACTTTGCGCTGGACGGCGCACCAGTGGACGCGTCAGAAGCAAATACTGGCTATGTACGCTGTTTCAACTGCTTTGTGCTGAACGGATTTATACAGAGACACAAAGCCGATTTAAACCTGAATATGCTCCGGCCTTCCTTTGTCAGTGAAATGGCGGAATACGGGGATGCCGTTCTGTCCGACAGGAAGGTGCTTGGAGTTCTGCTAAGGGGGACAGATATCGTTCTGGCCAATTTTGCAGGCAGATATCATCCTGCTCCGATGGAAGACTGTGTGCGCATCATCGGCGAGCGGATGAAAGAGTATGATTATGACAGGATCTTTGTAGCAACCGAGGACAGTCAGATGCTTGACCAGATGGTAAGAGCATTTCCGGGAAAAGTCCTGGCTGTTTCGCAGGAGCGTTTTAAGGTGTCTGATTTCAAGGATGTCAAATATATCTCGGATCTTGAAAAAAGCCGCAGGGGAGGTGTCGAACACAGTGCTTCTGTTGAGGACACTACGATCAATTATTTTTACGCCATGTATATGCTGTCCAGATGTGAAAGCCTGATCGCCAACTGCATGTGTAATGGTGTGAATATTGCGGAATCCTTTAACCAGGGAAGGTATACACGGAAAGAGATCGTAAGCGAGATGATCTGACGCCTGCATCATATATGATCTGACATACTACTGCAGAACAATAGTAAATCACAGAAGAAGGATTTGAGTGAAATGGAAAACAGACAGTTTTTTGATACGGACAGACTGATCCCCACGTATTTTAAGCAGGCACTGCCTGTAGTGTTCAGCATGGTGGTCACGCTGGTCTACAACCTGGCGGATACCTGGTTTATCGCCAGAACGGGAGACGCGATGCTTGTGGCGGGCGTTTCATTGTGCGGCCCGCTGTTTATGATCCTGATGGCGATCGGAAACATATTCGGACAGGGCGGAAGCTCCCTGATCGCCCGTATGCTGGGCAGAGGGGATCAGAGCAGCGCTTCAAGGGTCAGCGCCTTCTGCTTTTACGGGGCGATCCTGATCGGTGTGATCGTGGCCTT
>CACZPF010000565.1 GCA_902782975.1 uncultured Lachnospiraceae bacterium | reverse complement strand
TACGGTGTGATCGGCAAAAAGCCGGAGATCAAGTATCGTGCAAAGGAAATGCGGAAGGATGAACTGGTTGCTCTTCAGCGGGAGATCCTGACGGTCGGGGCAGAGTATGTAAAGCCGAGAGGGATTCTTATGTACAGCACCTGTACCATCGCAAAGGAGGAAAATGAGGAAAACATGCTCTGGTTTTTGAATCATTTTCCCTTCCGCCTGGAAAGCATCGACCCCTATATTCCCGAAGAACTTCGCCAGGAGAGTACGCGTCTGGGATATCTGCAGCTTCTTCCCGGTGTCCATGGTACAGACGGTTTCTTCCTTGCCAGATTCAGAAGAAAATAAACGGTCTTTGTATGGCAGGCCGGGAAAGAGGAATATATGACGGATATCAAATCCATGTATCCGGAGGAACTGAAAGACCTGATGAAGGAGCTGAATGAGAAGCCTTTCAGAGCGGACCAGATTTTTGGCTGGCTGCACCAGAAACTTGCCGTCTCCTGGGACCAGATGACAAACCTTTCGAAGGACCTCAGAGAAAAGCTCGCCGCATGGCCGCTCATGGCGCCGGAGATCGTAGATATGCGGGTTTCTTCGCTGGACGGGACCAGAAAGTATCTCTTCCGGCTGTCCGATGGGAATGTAATCGAGAGTGTGCTGATGAAGTACCATCACGGAAACTCTGTGTGCATTTCCTCACAGGCTGGCTGCAGGATGGGATGCGCCTTCTGTGCGTCCACGATCGGTGGTCTGAAGAGAAACCTTCTGGCGTCGGAGATGCTGGATCAGGTCTACAGCATCCAGAGAGACACAGGGGAAAGGGTCTCCAATGTGGTGGTGATGGGGAGCGGGGAACCTCTGGATAATTATGAGAATCTTCTCCGTTTTATACGGCTTCTTACATCTCCTGCAGGGCTTGACATCAGCCAGAGAAATATCACCGTTTCGACATGCGGGATCGTTCCGCGTATGTATGATCTGGCCAGGGAAAAACTGCAGATCACGCTGGCGCTTTCTCTGCATGCCCCGAATGACGAAAAAAGACAGGCGCTCATGCCCATCGCCCGCCGGTATTCCATGGACGAAGTGCTCCGTGCCTGCCGAAGCTATTATGAGCAGACAGGCCGGCGGATCACCTTTGAATACAGTCTTGTGGCAGGGCAGAATGACAGCGAACAGGATGCCATGGATCTTTCCGGCAGGATAAAAGGCCTGAACTGCCATATCAACCTGATTCCGGTGAATCCTGTCAAAGAAAGATCCTTTCAGCGGCCGGCCCGGACGAGCGTCGAGAATTTCAAAATAAAACTTGAAAAATGCGGAATTAATGTTACTATTAGAAGGGAAATGGGCGCTGATATAGATGGCGCCTGCGGTCAGCTAAGACGAAGTTATATGGAACGTGAAAACACTTGATGTTTTCTGGATCAGATGAAAGAGAGATACAGCATGAGGGTATTTTCGGCAACCGATGTAGGCCGGAGACGGTCCGTCAATCAGGACTACGTTTTTGCTTCGACGGCCCCGGTGGGCAATCTCCCCAACCTGTTTGTTGTTGCAGATGGAATGGGCGGTCACAATGCTGGGGACTACGCTTCCAGCAGAGGTGTGGAAACGCTGGTGGAGGAGATCCGCAAGGATGCGGACTATAATCCTGTCAAAGTGATCCGGCATGCGATCGTGGCAGCAAACAATATGATTCTGGAGCAGGCTTCGGGTAATCCTGAATTTCAGGGAATGGGAACCACCATGGTGGTGGCGACCGTGATCGGTCAGTATGCGTATATTGCCAATATAGGCGACAGCAGACTGTATGTAGTAGGTCATGGCATACGGCAGGTCACCAGAGATCATTCGCTGGTTCAGGAAATGGTGCGCATGGGCGAAATACATCCGGAAGAAGCCAGAAATCATCCCAAAAAAAATATTATTACCCGTGCACTTGGGGCTGAACGTACGGTCGACGTGGATTTTTTTGACCTGAAACTGGACAGTGAAAGTTATATACTCATGTGTTCGGACGGTCTCAGCAATATGGTGGATGACAGGCGGATGGAAGATATTGTCCTGTCCGGAACCGGTGACCTGACATCTAAAGGAAGGGCACTGATCGAAGAAGCAAACGAGAACGGCGGAAAGGACAATATTGCAGTGATACTGGTTGAGCCATTTGCAAATGAGGTGGAAGCATGCTGAAGATAGGAACAGAAATCGCAAAGCGGTATATTATAGAGGATACGATAGGATCAGGCGGGATGGCAGATGTTTACCGGGCTCTCGATAACAAGCTGAACCGTGCTGTTGCCATAAAAGTTCTGAAACCGGAGTTCCGCGAGGATTCCAATTTTATCAAAAAGTTCCGCAGTGAAGCCCAGGCAGCTGCCGGCCTCACACACCCGAACATCGTCAGTGTCTTTGATGTAGGGGAAGAAAACAATATTTATTATATTGTGATGGAACTGATCGAAGGGATCACGCTTAAAGAGTATATCAATAAAAAAGGCAAGCTCTCGGTCAAAGAGGCGACCAGTATCGCCATCCAGGTCTCCATGGGTCTGGAAGCAGCCCATAATCACGGGATCGTCCACAGAGACGTAAAACCATACAATATCATCATTTCGACAGACGGAAAGGTAAAGGTGACGGATTTCGGCATTGCCAGAGTCGCTTCCTCCAACACGATCAGTTCCAATGTGATGGGAAGTGTGCATTACAGTTCTCCGGAGCAGGTCAGGGGCGGATACAGTGACGAAAAGAGTGACATTTATTCTCTTGGTATAACCATCTATGAGATGGTCACCGGCAGGGTACCCTTTGACGGGGATACGACCGTCGCCATTGCCATCAAGCATCTGCAGGATGAGATGACCCCGCCAAGCCATTATACGCCGGATCTTCCCTATTCCCTGGAACAGATCATCAACAAATGTACACAAAAGAGCGTGGACCGGCGGTACGCAAAGATGGAAGATGTGATCGCCGACCTGAAACATTCTCTGATCGAGCCGCAGGGAGATTTTGTCAAGCTGGAGGAGGAAGAAGTCAAGTCCAGGACCCGGGTGCTTACGGAGGAAGACCTGAACGAGATCAGGGACAGCAAAACATCTTCAGAGAAGAAGAACAGTGCGGAGAAAAAGGATCCGCCGGAAAAACAGAAAAAGAACCGGAAGACGGATTCTGATCAGGGTTCGGATGGCGGCGGCAGATCATCCGGCAAGGACAGTAAAAAGAAAAAGAAGAAAAGACGAGGCACCAGCCGGATCTTCAGCATCCTGGGCCTGATCCTCGGGGCTGCTGCGGTGATCGCGCTGATCATATTTATTGCGAGGGCAGCCGGGCTGATCCATTTTGGTGATGATGACCCGCGTACCGACAGGACTTCCGTCCAGACGCCGGCTATCGATGAGAGTCTGGTCACGGTACCGGACCTGATCGGGAAGACAGAGGAGGAAGCGACGCAGATCGCAAAGGATCTTCATCTGGGGATCCAGATGATGGGTGAAGAAGCCTCGACCCAGGCCCAGGGCCTGATCAGCCGGCAGACGCCGCTTTACGGCAACAGTGTGCCGGAATATTCTACGATCCAGTATTATGTGAGCAAGGGAACCGATGAGGTGACCATTCCCTATCTGGATGGGAAAACAGGTATTGAAGCGAGAGAGATGCTCGAGAATCTTGGCCTCCGGGTTTCTGTGTCCAAGATATACAGTGAATATGACGATTACGGAAATGCAGAAGTTCAGCCGGGATATGCTTATTATACAGAACCGGAAGAAGGCGGGACAGCCCGCTCCGGCGATGCAGTTACCCTGTATGTAAGCCGCGGCCTGGACTTTGGAGACAGCGCGGAAGTGCCTAATGTACTGGGTATGTATAAAAACGAAGCGCTGACAGTGCTCGGCAAGTGGACGGATATCCAGATCAATGAGGTACAGAGCGATACAGTGGCTGCGGGCGAAGTGATGGAACAGAGCCTCGAAGGCGGGACCTATGCGGATCCGGATCTTCCGATCACGTTGACGATCAGTCTTGGCAACCAGCCGGCAGCGGCTTCGGGAGAGGTCTGGAAATGTACCCAGCGCCTGAATATTCCGGATGGATATCAGGGAGGGCAGGTCAAGCTGGAACTTGTACAGGAAGTAAACGGATCGTTTGTGGCTTCCACGATTCTCGAAGGTGCGGTGATCGAGTTCCCCTACAGACTGGATCTTACAGGGGCGCCCGGCATCTCAAGCGGTACTCTGTACCTGTCTGAAATGGTTAATGGTGCCTGGGAAGAACTCGGACATTATCCGCTTACATTTGAAAAAACGGAATAAGAAGGTCAGCAGGAAGGATTATCACATGCGGGGAAAGATCATCAAGGGAATAGCCGGATTTTATTATGTATACGGTGAAGATGACACGTCTTATGCCTGCAAAGCAAAAGGAATCTTTCGAAAAGACAATCAGAAGCCTCTGGTGGGCGACGATGTAGAATTTGAGATAACGGATCCGAAGGATAAGGAGGGGAATGTGACCATTCTCCTCCCCAGGAAAAATTCTCTGATCCGCCCTGCGGTAGCCAATGTGGATCAGGCTCTGGTGATCTTTGCGATCGATAAGCCGAAACCGAATTTTATGCTGCTGGACCGCTTCCTGATCAATATGTCGTGGGAGCAGGTGCCGGCAGCCATCTGTTTTAATAAGACGGATCTCGGATGTGAAGAGGAGATGGAGAGTCTCCGAAACATATACGAACCCTGCGGCTATCGGGTCCTTTTCACCAGTGCCCTGAAAGAAGAAGGCCTGTCAGAACTCATGGAATTTCTGAAGGGGAAAACGACGGTGGTCGCCGGTCCCTCCGGCGTCGGCAAGTCTTCCATCACTAACAGCACCCAGGGGGATATCCGGATGGAAACGGGAGAGATCAGCAGGAAGCTGAAGCGGGGCAGGCATACCACGCGTCATTCCCAGATCATTCCTGTGGGGAGCGATACATTTCTGGTCGATACGCCCGGGTTCTCCTCTCTGTTTCTGCCGGAGATGGAAGAGGACGAGCTTAAAAGTCATTTTCCGGAGTTTGAAAAGTATGAGGAAAAATGCCGTTTCATGCAGGGCTGCCGGCATATCCATGAGCCGGGATGTGCGGTAAAAGAAGCTCTGGAAAAAGGCTTGATCAGCCGGGGACGGTACGAGAACTACCTGGATCTTCACCGGGAACTGGCAGAGAAGAAGAAATACTGAGAAAAAGATTATAAACACAATACAGCACAGAAAGGAGTCTCTTTATGGGTAAAGGTTTCGCGGCAGAAGGACACAGCAGTTATCCCTTTGAATTATGTCCTTCGATCCTTTCGGCAGATTTTAACAGGCTGGGAGAACAGCTGAGCATTGCGTCGCAGGAACGGATCCGTATCCTCCACATCGATGTGATGGACGGGGATTTTGTTCCTTCCATATCCTTTGGCATGCCTGTGATCCGGTCGATCCGTAAGGAATCCGATCTGTTTTTTGATGTTCATTTGATGATCAGGGATCCTGGCCGGTATATACAGGAGTTTGTTTCCTGCGGGGCCGATTCCATCACGATCCATGTGGAAGCCTGCGAGGATGCAGAAGCTGTCCTGAAAGCAATCAGGGAGGCAGGGGTCAAGGCGGGAATATCCATAAAACCGCATACACCTGTCAGCGCGATCTCGGACCTTCTTGCGCTGGCAGACCTTGTTCTGGTCATGACAGTTGAGCCCGGGTTTGGCGGGCAGAAATATATCCCGGAATGTACGGATAAGATACGGGAAGTCAGGCGATTGCTGGATGAGAAAGGGCTTACGGCCAATGTGCAGGTGGATGGCGGCATCAATTACGAAACGGCGCAGACAGTGATCGAGGCAGGAGCCAATTATCTGGTGGCAGGTTCTACGGTATTTAATGGAGATATGAGGGAAAACATTCAGACGATGAAGGCAAGGATCAATGAGATCGTTCAGAAGCTGGAAAGGCTCAAAAACTATTAATGAACAGGCAGCTGCCTGTCATTAAAAAAGTGGAGGAACTCTGCAAGAGTTCCTCCCTTTTGTTTTACACGAGTTCATTCATTACGTTTTGATAGATGGTCTGACTTTTCACAGGCCAGGCTTTACACATGGCCTCGCCTGCTTCCCGGGTAGGAACAGAGGCTGTCAGTTCAAACAATGTATCTTCGCCCTCCAGGATCCGGCACCGTACATAGATGCTGCCGTTTGCAGCAAAACATTCGGCGGGGAACAGCAGGGTATTGGCGATGGGAATTTCGTTTTTCTTAAGCCAGTCAAGAGCTTTCTCCCGGATCTCCGGGGAAAGATCTTCGCCGAAAAAGGTCAGGGATTCGCTCCCTTCGCGGGTGATCTTGTAGAGCGTTTTATTTCCGATCGTATATTTGCTGATAAATCCGGTTTCGGCCAGTTCAGAAACAGCCTGCTGTAAAAAGAAATAATTGGTTCCGCTCTGTCCGAGAACGAAATCAGAAATCTGGGAATTGGTCAGATCCTCCCTGGACTGGGAAAGAAGAAACAGTACAGTCAGTTTATAGATCGTTGCTTCGAGATTCAATGGTCAGGACTCCTTCTTCTCGTCTTGAGCAGCCCAGTCTTCCGACAGGAGAGCAGGCGGAATTTCGTCTCCGGTCGGAAGCTGTTCACGGGCCTCTTCCGGAATATAATTATCAAAAATTTTAACAAGAAAATAGGATTTAAAGTAGGCTGTCGTCGCAAAACCCATCATAATATAGAGCAGAAGCACGATCGACTGTACCTGGGCTGCCGGGATAAAAAAGATAATGACCGGAACAGCCGTGATG
>CACZPF010000564.1 GCA_902782975.1 uncultured Lachnospiraceae bacterium | reverse complement strand
GCACCCGTTGTTTAGTGACGGCGGCATTACCGGCACTTATGAGTGCCTGTTCGGATACGATTCTGACAACAGTCTTTCCATGAGACTGGCGGAAGATTATGAATGGCAAGATGACAACACCCTTCTCATTCATCTGCGTAAAGGCGTAAAGTTCCATGAGGGGGGAGATTTCACGGCGGATGACGTGCTCTACTCCATTGAGCAGGCCTTAACCAATCCTGTAATGACGCTTTATGTTGCCGCGATCGACCTTGAGAACTCCGAGGCAGTCGATGACTACACGGTGCTGCTGAAGACCCATGGGTATTCTTCGGTCCTGGTTCATAACATGACAAGAGTATGGATGATGGATAAAGAATGGTGTGAGGCTGGTGCCAGCGATGAGATGGACCAGCAGTGCAACGGTACCGGTCCTTATAAGCTCAAAGAATGGAAAATGGGCGACCGCATCATTCTCGAGAGGAACCCGGATTACTGGGGCGATGAAGCTGCTTTCGATACGATGAATCTGGTCTATTTCAATGATCCGTCTACTGCGTTCATGGAGTTCGAGACCGGAAATCTGGATGTCGTTGAAGTCCAGAACGCCGAAGATGTCATGGTAATGAATAATGGGGCGGTTGAAGACGGCTATCTGGTCTCCGGCCTTTCGCACCATGTAACGCTCATTAATATGGGGCAGCTCACCGGCGATACATTTAAGAACGAAAACCTGCGGCAGGCGATCGCACATGCGATCGATGTTGAAACCATGATCACATCCATTTGCGGCGACATGGCAATACCGACCACCTCTGTGATTCCTTCGGATGACAAGAACCATATCGATCTCCCCTATCAGTATGATCCCGAGGCGGCGAAGGAATACCTGGAGGCCTATAAAGAAGAAACCGGCGTTGACAGTGTTGACATTCACATGGTAGTTGACAACGGCGGATATAACCCGGAGATCGCAGAAGCCATGCAGGCGTATCTCCAGGAGATCGGAATCAATCTGACCGTTGAGACCATCATGAAATTCGATCTGATGCCCCGTATGATCAATGGCGAAATCGATTTCACCCTGAATAGTACCGGCGGTGGCGTAGACACCAACAACCTCTTCTTCCTTCTGGCGCGCGGAAGCGGAAACCCCGCTGCTGAATTCACAGATGAAGAAATCTGCCAGTTGATCGAAGATGCGCAGGTATCGAAAGATGAAAGTGAACGAGCGGAGCTTTATAAGCAGATCCAGCAGCTCATTTACGACGGCGCGTGGGCAATTCCTCTCTATGAACCGGTGCGCTATTATGCGGCAAGAAATGGATTTGAAGGGGTCCGCAATGAGCCTGTCAGTGGCGAGAGATTGGATTTGAACGCAATTTACTATGCAGGATGACGTTTTTATGAATAGTGGGTGCTTTGCACCCACTACTCTTTGATGTTGTAATAGGAGGCCATTCGGAATGGTAAAATATATCGTCAAACGAGTGCTGCTGCTTATACCAATTGTTCTTGGGGCAGTTATTCTTGTTTTTACCATCAATTATTTCAATGACTCCAGTCCTGCCATTACGATTTTAGGTGCGGCTGCTACACCGGAGAAAATTGCAGTCGTGGAAGCCGAATTAGGGCTTGATAGGCCGTATTTTGTGCAATTGGGAGAATATCTGTGGAACATTATTACAAAACTGGACTTTGGTAAGAGTTACTCCTATAACGTTCCTTGCTCAGAGTTGATTGCGTCACGATTCCCGGTAACAGCAGTTTTAGGCCTGCTTGGCGTGATCATCAGTGTTGTGATCGGTGTTTCTTTGGGGATTCTGGCTGCAGTAAAACAGTATTCCATATTCGATTATGGCTCCACGTTGCTTGCCACAGTTTTCAGTGCAGTCCCTAATTTCTGGCTTGCAATGATGCTGATGCTTGTCTTTTCAGTGAAGTTGCGATGGTTCCCGGTTTCCGGTTTGAGTACATGGAAAGGATGGATCCTGCCACTTATTTCGATTTCTATCGGCCCAATCTCTCTATTCCTTCGAATGACGCGTTCTTCAATCCTTGAAGTTATCCGCCAGGATTATGTGCGAACCGCACGAGCCAAGGGATTGCCGGAACACAAGGTTATATCTCATCATGTTATTAAAAACGGAATGATCCCTGTTGCCACCGTGATCGGACTCTTCGTAGGCATTTCAATGACCGGAACGATAATGATCGAGAAGATATTCAATATTTCGGGTCTGGGTCTTTTGATGTACGGGGCAATTAATACAAATGATTTTATTCTCCTTCAGGGATGTGTCATTGTTTGCGCGATCATCATTTCCGGCATGACACTTATAACGGATATTACGTATGCGTTTATAGATCCCCGCATCCGCGCTCAATATGTGAACAGCGGCAGAAAGAAACGCTTGAAAACGAAAACAATCAAGGGATCGGAGGGAGAACGGGCATGATTCGGAAAGCAGTATCTTCCCAGCCTAAAGTCAGAAAACGCCGCGGACGTTTCGCCGAGACCGCACACAGGCTCAGCAAGAACATACCGGCCATGTGTGCCCTTTGCTTTGTTGTATTGCTGATTATGAGTGCGGTATTCGCTCCATACCTTGCACCGTATGATTATGCAAAACAGGATCTGACACAAAAATTTGTAACACCGAACCTTGCGCATCCTTTAGGAACTGACAATTTCGGCAGAGATATTCTTTCCCGGCTTTTGTTCGGCGGAAGGATTTCGCTGCTGGTATCTGTTATGGCTGTGGCGATGTCGGTCGGCGGCGCACTGATTGTTGGGTCGGCAGTTGGTTATTTTGGCGGAGCTCTTGATAATATTGTCATGCGAATACTTGACGTCTTCATGGCGATTCCCGGAATGTTGCTGACAATTGTTTTTTCTGTAGCTCTTGGAACAACGCTCTTTGATACTGCGCTTGCAATTGCGCTTACAAGCATACCTGCCTTAGCCCGACAATTGCGCGCATCCACTCTGCTTATACGGGATCAGGAATACATTGAAGCAGCAAAATCATTTGGCTCCAGCCACTGGCGTATTATCTGGAAACATGTAATTCCAAACACACTTGCCCCGGTCATTGTCCAAACATCCATGCGGCTTGGAGAAGCCATTTTGGCGATCTCCGGTATGAGCATCCTGGGACTGGGCGTCCAGCCCCCTACTCCCGAATGGGGCAACATCTTGGCTTCCGGTCAGGAGTATATCAGGACATATTGGCCCTTAATCACGTTCCCCGGAATACTCATTGGCCTTGCAATGCTATCCTTCAATCTTTTGGGTGATGGGCTTCGAGATGCTATGGACCCGCGTCTGAAAAAATAAGAGGGCGCCGTTATGGATACTATTTTAGAGATTAAAGACCTTACAATTGAATATGTTACCGAAGAAGGGACGATCCACGCAGTAAATCATATAAACTTATCTATTGAAGAGGGAAAGACAGTCGGCCTCGTAGGAGAAACGGGATCTGGCAAAACCACAACAGCTCTAGGTATATTGAACCTTGTTCCCAGCCCACCGGGGCAAATCGTGAGCGGTGAGATTCTTTACCACGGAGAGGATCTGCTCAAAATGAGTAAAGGTGATATACAACTCATTCGCGGTGCGGATATATCTATGATTTTTCAGGATCCGATGACCGCGCTGAACCCTGTACACACTGTGGGTGCTCAAATTGCCGAAGTCGTCAGCCTTCATCAGGATTGCTCCAAGGAAGAAGCCTGGAACCGGGCAGAGGAGATGCTTGAACTTGTAGGTATCACTCGTGAAAGATCCCATGAGTACCCACATCAATTCTCCGGGGGCATGAAACAGCGGGTGGTCATTGCAATGGCGTTGGCGTGTAATCCTACGCTACTTCTTGCAGATGAGCCAACCACTGCATTGGATGTTACCATTCAGGCACAAGTATTGGAAATGATCAACGAATTGAAGAACAGATTAAATACATCCATGCTGCTTATTACACATGATCTCGGAATCGTTGCTGAAACTTGTGATAATGTCGCAATTATGTACGCAGGAGAAATAGTGGAGTATGGAACACTGGAACAGATGTTTACTCGTACAGCGCATCCATATACACTTGGTCTGTTCGAATCAATTCCACGGCTGGATACCGACACCAATCGCCTCAGGCCGATACCCGGGCTAATGCCCGATCCGGCAAATCTACCGAAGGGCTGCGCCTTCCAACCTCGATGTCCGTATGCGCAGGAAAAATGCAGCAAGGAAAAGCCGCTGACAAGAGATCTCGGTGAGGGCCATCTGGTACAGTGCCACTTTGCGAAAGAGATCGGCATAGAAAAGAGGCGTGATTGATATGGCAAGTCTGCTTGAAGTCAAAAATCTGAAGAAATACTTTTCTGTGTCGAAGGGCTTTTTGCACGCAGTAGACGATATATCGTTTTCCATCGAAGAAGGACAGACGTTGGGGGTTGTTGGCGAATCCGGTTGTGGCAAGAGCACGCTCGGCCGTACATTACTCGGTCTTATTCCGGCAACGGATGGAACGATAATGTTTGAGGGGCATGACGTGACGAAAGTCAGCCGCCGGCAGAGGAAAGAACTCCAGAAAGAAATGCAGTTTATCTTTCAGGATCCATTTTCTTCACTCGATCCCCGTATGACAGTCTCCGAGCTAATAGCAGAACCGCTGGAAGTACATCACGTTTGCCGCAACAAAAAAGAACGTCAGCAGCGGGTAACAGAACTGATGGAAACGGTCGGTCTTGCTGAGCGGTTTGAAAAATCTTATCCCCATGAGCTTGACGGAGGCAGACGTCAGAGAATCGGCATCGCTCGGGCACTCGCGATGAATCCAAAGTTCATCATCTGTGACGAGCCTGTTTCCGCCCTTGATGTTTCCATTCAGGCACAGATTCTCAACCTTCTGCAGGATCTGCAGGAAAGCAAAAACCTGGCATATATTTTCATAACACACGATCTTTCTGTTGTAAGACATATTTCCGATCGCATTATGGTTATGTATCTTGGATGTATGGTGGAGATGTCAGCATCGAAAGAATTATTTCGCTATCCGCTGCATCCATACACAAAAGGGCTGATTTCGGCTATTCCCATTCCCTCAATATATGCCGAAAAAAAGCGTGTGATAATGCAGGGCGAATTGGTCAGCCCTATCAATCCCAAACCGGGATGCAGGTTTGCGCCAAGGTGCCCATACGCCACAGATAAGTGCAGACAAGAGATACCTGTTGCGACGGAAGTCATGCCCGGACATTTGGTAGCATGCCATTATGTAAAGGAAATCAACGAAACTCTCAATTGATGATATGAAAGGGCGCTATGAGCTATTCTGTCAATGATAATTGCTACAATTGCCATCACTGTATTTCCCGTTGTCCGGTAAATGCAATTGAAGACGGCGATGATGGCGTAATTCAGATTAATAAAGACAGATGCATTGAGTGTGGAATCTGTGGCGAAGCGTGTCATTTTGGAGCAATATGTGACTCGCAAGGGCAAGTTGTTGAGCCGGAAGATATCGCAAGTCATGATCGTCAGTCAATAGACGCGGATCTTGTCGTTATTGGTGCAGGGGCTGCAGGAATAATGGCTGCGGTACGCGCGGCAAGCCAATGTTCATGTAAAGTTGTCGTACTTGAGAAAACCAAGTACGTTGGTGGATGCGGATGGTACGGCGGTGCATTTCGGACATATGGTTCACGTGCTGAAGCCAGGTTTGGGATTCGGGATCGTCGCCCCTTAGTAATTGACAGAGCAGTCAAAGATACATTTTGGGAATTGGACTCATCCTTAATAGGAAAAACATATTTAACACTATCTGAATTTGTTGATTGGTTATGCACCATGGAGCCTGACATGGTAAATGACTTTGAAGCATTTCCTTCTTTTGTTCCCGGTGACGATCCGGAGGTCTTGCTGAAATCCATGCACAATATCCGAAGCGGCGGATACTATGTCCTGAATGTTTTGCTGAAGCTTGCCCGGAAGTATGATATTCAATTCCTTACCCAGGAACGCGCCGTAGAGATTGTGCGGGATGAGACCGGATGTATATCGGGAGTCCTGGCCAAGGATCCCGGCGGAGAGGTTTTCATTCATTG
>CACZPF010000563.1 GCA_902782975.1 uncultured Lachnospiraceae bacterium | reverse complement strand
TCTTCACAATGCCGAACAGGATCGCCCGGTCATAATCATCCACAGCCGCATAATAGTCCTTATCCAGCATCTCCTCTTCCACCAGCTGCGCGATAGTCGCATGGGCCAGGTAAGGATTCACCGCCGACGCGCCATAGCCCAGAAGGGCTGCAAAATGGTGAACCTCCCGCGGCTCTCCCGATTCCAGGATCAGCGACATGGCCGTACACTTTTTGGTGTCGACCAGATGCTTGTGAACGGCTGCCACAGCGAGAAGGGAAGGAATCGCCACATGGTTTTCGTCCACGCCCCGGTCCGAAAGGATCAGAATATTGGCCCCTTCCTTATAAGCCCTGTCCACTTCCACAAACAGGTGGCTGATCACACGTTTCATAGGTGTGCTCTTATAAAACAGCGTGGAAACTCTGGCAACCTTAAAGCCTTCCTTTTTCATGCCGGAAATCTTCAAAAGATCCAGATCGGTCAGGATCGGATTGTTGATCTTCAGCACATGGCAGTTTTCCGGCTTTTCTTCCAGCATATTGCCGTTTTTTCCGACGTAAACGGTCCGGGAGGTCACGATCTCTTCCCGCTCCGCATCGATAGGCGGATTGGTCACCTGGGCAAAAAGCTGCTTGAAATAATAGAACAGGGGCTGATACTGGTCAGAAAGGACCGCAAGAGGCGTATCTATGCCCATGGACCCTATCGCCTCCCTGCCTGTAAGAGCCATGCTCAGGATGCTGTCATGATAATTCTCCCAGGTATAGCCAAAAGCCTTCTGAAGCTTTTTCCGTTCGGAATCCGAAAGATGCGGCACCTTTTTATTCGGGATCCTGATATCTGAAAGCGCAAGCAGGTTGCTGTCCAGCCATTCCCCGAAGGGATGGGCATGGGCATATTTCCGTTTGAGTTCCTCGTCATAAATGATCTTTTTCTGCTTTGTATCCACCAGCAGGATCTTGCCCGGATGGATCCTCTCTTTCTTGATGATATGCTTTTCTTCCAGAGGAAGAACCCCCACCTCGGACGAAAGGATCACTCTGCCGTCGTCAGTCACCACATAACGGGATGGCCGAAGTCCGTTGCGGTCCAGTATGGCTCCCATCACATCCCCGTCCGAAAACAGGATCGATGCCGGTCCGTCCCAGGGTTCCATCATGGTGGCATAATACTGGTAAAAATCCCTTTCCTCCTGGGTCAGTGTCTCGTTGTGCGCCCAGGGCTCCGGGATCAGGATCATGGCCGCAAGGGGAAGGTCCATGCCGCTCATGATCAGAAATTCCAGCGTATTATCCAGCATGGCAGAATCCGACCCGCTCTGGGAAATGACAGGAAGAACCTTGGTCATATCTTCTTCCGAAAAAAGATCCGTATGCATGGTTTCTTCTCTTGCGAGCATCTTATCCGCATTCCCTTTGATGGTATTGATCTCTCCGTTATGGACGATGTACCGGTTGGGGTGAGCCCTGTTCCAGCTGGGCGTCGTATTGGTGGAAAAGCGGGAATGAACCATGGCGATCGCGGATTCATAATCCGGCTCCATCAGATCCGTAAAGAAGGTACGGAGCTGCCCAACCAGGAACATCCCCTTATAGACGATGGTCCGGCAGGAAAGCGAAGGAACATAAGTATTGATATTGCTCTGCTCAAACTCTCTGCGGATAATATAGAGCCGGCGGTCAAATTCGATGTCTTCCTTTACGTCTTCCGGTTTTCCGATGAAAACCTGACAGATGTTCGGCATGCATTCCCTGGCTCTGTTTCCCAGAACTTCAGGCGCTGAAGACACTTTTCTCCATCCAAGGATGGTGAGGCCCGCCTTTCTTACAATGATCTCGAACATGGACCTTGCCTGGCGCATGTCCAGGTCATTCTGCGGAAAAAAGAACATGCCCACGCCATATTGACGAGCGGGAGGAAGGGTAATACCCTGATCCTTTAAAATCCTGGCGAAAAATTTATGAGGGATCTGCGTCAGGATCCCGACGCCGTCGCCGGTCTTTCCTTCCGCATCCTTTCCGGCCCGGTGTTCCAGGTTTTCAACAATGGAAAGGGCGTCGCACACCAGCTGATGACTCTGTCTTCCCTCCACATCGATGATCGCTCCGATCCCGCAGTTATCATGCTCAAAAGAAGGATCGTAAAGTCCTTCCTCCCTGATTCTTTTCCACTGATCTTTCATATGTACCTCCTCCCAAAATGAAGTTTTGTACTCTGCCATAATGACCACCGGATGACTATTTTGCACCGACGTCTATAAAAAGCGTATCCGTAGGCAAAATATGTCTCCTTTTAAGCGTGATTTAACAGTCAGCGGCAGAAAAGACCTGCCTGCATTTTCAGCTTTTCTTCTGTACGAACCGTCCGACGATATACCTGTTTGCCTGCATTTCCAGACGGTCATCCAACGGGGAAAGGTCTGCTTTCCCATACTTTCTTTCCAGCGCACTCTGCAGCAGGCGGTCACAGACATGGGGATTTTTTGGAAGAAGCGGCCCGTGCAGATAGGTTCCGATCACATTTTTGTACAGAATTCCTTCCGTCCCGTCTTCTCCATTGTTTCCATTTCCATACAGGATCCGGCTGCCGAAGGGCCGGTTATTACCAATGTATGTCCGTCCGCCATGGTTTTCAAATCCCACGATTTCACAGGGGAAATCCTCATTCTCCATCACGACATTTGAGATCAGCCGCGGACTCTTCTGAACCGTATAAAGATCCACCAGGGAAAGCCCTTCCATTTTCCCCTCCGATGTCTCGTAGTAATGCCCCAGCAGCTGATAACCGCCGCAGATGGCAAGGACCGTGCCTCCGTCCTCCACATAGCCGTGAAATTCATCGCGGATACTCTTCAGCCTGCCGCAGACGATCTGCTGCTCTCTGTCCGACCCGCCGCCCAGCAGGATAATATCTGCCCGGGAAAAATCGATCGGGTCGTCCAGCGTATATTCTCTTAAAGAAACATCAATGCCCCGCCATCTGCTTCGCATGACAAGGCTCTGTATATTTCCTCTGTCCCCATAGAGATTCAGAAGATCCGGAAACAGATGCGCGATATTCAGATTCATTTCCAAGGAGCCCCCTCACTCTTTACGGCTTCTGCTTCCCAGATATCTGTGGATGGGAAACAGGGCCGTGTAGTTGACCAGTACATACAGATTTTCGCTTCCGGAAGCAAGATAAGATTCGATCGCTTCCTCCGGTGTGTCCGCATGCACTGAATCTATCTCCGAGTATTTCAGTCTGAGCTGCATGTCCAGCGCCCGGATACCGGTCACGGTAATGGAGCGGATACTT
>CACZPF010000562.1 GCA_902782975.1 uncultured Lachnospiraceae bacterium | reverse complement strand
GTCCCGCTCGCTGCCGCCCATGCCGCTGCCCTCGTTGGTGCAGAGGGGCAGGATCGTCTTGCCGGTGAAATCAAAGGCCTCCAGGAAGGTGTAGACTGCCATCGGCATCGTGCCCCAGTAGTTTGGATAAGCCAGAACGATGCTGTCATATGCATCGATGGATTCCGGTATGGAGACAAGTTCCGGTCTTGCTTTCGCCTTCAGATCCTTCTTGGCTTCTTCAATGCAGGTCATATAGACCGGAGAGTACGGATTCTTCATCTCGATCTTGAAGGTATCGGCGTCGATCATCTCTTTCATCTTGTTTACCACGATCTCTGTATTGCCGACCTTCACATAACGCATCGCGCCTGCAAAGTAGTTCTCGTCCGCTCTGGAAAAATATGCGATCAGTGTTTTTGCCATGATTCGTTCCTCCTGTTATTCCTGTCCGGCATATGCCGCTGTTTTTCTTTGTCTGGCTTAATTATATCGGTTAACAATTATAATGTCCAATCGAAACATACTATAATTGATTTAAATTTTAAATAGATCGGGCAGGCCATGACTGCCAAACAGATTGATTACTGTATTGAGCTTTCCCGCACACTGAGTTCAATGCCAAATATCAGGGGAAACAGCATGGAAAGCCTTTCTCAATATCGGAAAAAGCTACTCACTGTCACGTGAGGAGCCTGTACTGTCTTCCATTTCTATTTCCAATGTTCCAATTGTGATAGATATCCGTCAAATTGTGTACGTCTTTCGTGGTCAGGCATATTATCAGGATTTGGCATATGGCCTATCAGATAATCGATCAGAACGTCTTTTGTTTTATATACGAACATGCCGTCCGTGTAGCACCATGTGCAAAAGTCCTCATTGAAGCTTCCATCCGTTTCTTTACTGATCATCGAATCTTCCGTTAACGGCATACCGCAGCACTGGCAGACAAGTTGTCTTGGACTGCCAAGCAGTGTGTTGATCGACACATCAAACACTTTCGACAGCAGCTGAAGGGTATCCGTATTCGGCTGTGTTTCTCCTGTCTCCCACCGGCTGACAGCCTGTCTTGTGACCATTACACGCTCAGCGAGCTGTTCCTGCGACAGGCCATGCTTTTCACGAAGATTCTTTATTGTATCTTTTACTGTCATCGAACTGCACCTCCCTGTTCATTGTTCACTATTATTATGAACTGCTCATACAGTCCTGACAAGCAACGTGCTGTTGCTATTCCTTCTTTACCCGGCAGCTGAGCCAGTATGTATTCCAGATACTCTTTACTTGATGCCATCATTTTTCTTTTCCAGAATCCTTGATCCTGTAATAATCCTCAGCGTCCACGCCGATTTTGACTCAGTCTTTCCGATTCGTGTTTTTCTTGCTAAGAAGGCAAACACATTCAATGTCATCACAAAACGGGAACATGTCAACAGGCTGGATTTTCTTCACTTTATATCCTTTCGAGGTAAGATATTTCAGGTCTCGTACCTGTGTATGTGGATTACAGGAAATATAGATTATCACAGGAGGCAAAAGACGGACAACCGACGAAAGAAATTTTTCATCACTTCCGCTTCTGGGCGGATCCATTAATACAGCATCGATCCTTTTTCCGGAAGAAGCCAGTTCTTCCATAAATCCTCCCGCATCTGCTGCATAAAACACGGCATTTTTTACCTGGTTCGTTTTTGCATTAAATACAGCATCTCTAACGGCATCCTTATTCAGCTCTACCCCGATCACTTCTTTTACTTTATCCACTGCTGAAAGGCCAATGGTACCGATTCCGCAATAGGCATCAAGAATAGTTTCTGTACCCTTGAAATCTGCCATTTGAATCGCTACTGTATAAAGTTTTTCAGTCTGGACCGGGTTGACCTGATAAAAGGAACCCGCAGAGATCCGGTAGGTTTTGCCAAGCAGCTGATCTTCTATAAAGCCTTTTCCAAACAGCGTTATATTTCTTTCCCCAAGAACCATGCTTGTCCTTCTGTCATTGATATTCAAAACCACCGAAGTGATAGAGGGGTGCTTTTCACGAAGTGCTTTTATAAAATTATTTCTGGAGGGAAACACGGGAGAGGAACAAACCAGCACGACCAGAATCTGTCCGGACGCAAAGCCTTTTCTCACAAGGACATGTCGAAGCAGACCGATGCCAGTATCCTCATCATATACCCGGATCTTGAATGATCTCAGCATACCTTCTATTGACCGGATGATATCCTGGCAGGTCCGGTCTTCGATCATACACTCTGATACCGGTACGATTCTGTGAGACAGTTCTTCATAATTGCCGCACACTGCATGTCCTCTGCTGTCAAGACCGAACGAACGGTGCACCTTATTCCGATAAAAAAGCGGAACATCCATACCGATCATCGGCTCAGGCTTCCCATAAGGAGCCATGAGCTTTTCTACTTCCGCATGCTTATTTTTCAACTGTATCTCATAAGGTATTCCCTGAAGCTGACAGCTACCGCACTTTTTATAAACCGGGCAGATATCCTTCTTATTTCTTTCCGCACGAGACATGCCGGCTGGTACTTTTCCTCTTTCACCACGAGACATGTCGGCTGGTTCTTTTCTTTTTTCCGTATGTGTCATGCCGGCTGTCTTTCTTTTCTCCAGATCTCTATCTGCAGGACGGTCTGACCGATGAGGAAAAGCCTGCTTTCCGGCAGGCTTTTCTGTAC
>CACZPF010000561.1 GCA_902782975.1 uncultured Lachnospiraceae bacterium | reverse complement strand
TCCTGTAAAAGCTGCTTTTGCTGCAGAAGCTTCCCTTGCAGAAGCTTCCCTTGCAGAAGCTTCCCTTGCAGAAGCTTCCCTTGTAGAAGCTTCCCTTGCAGAAGGTTCTCTTGCAGAGAATTCTCTTGCTGTATAGGCGTCTCTTGCCGTTGAAGCCTCTCTTGCAGAGGATTCTCTTCCTGTATAAGCTTCTCTCGCAGAGGACTCTCTTGCTGTATAAGCTTCTCTCGCAGAGGATTCTCTTGCTGTATAAACTTCTCTCGCAGAGGACTCTCTTGCTGTATTAGCTTCTCTTGTATAGGATTCTCTTTCCTGTGCCGGATTTTCCCTCTGGTCGTAGCTGTTTCTCTGGGATGCCGTGTCTCTCTGGTCATTATTGCGTGATGTATACGACCGCGCCTGATAAGTATTTCGCTGCGAATAATTGCCGCGCTGGGTATACGAAGCACCGCCGCCGTACTTCTGGGAATAGTTGTTCCGCTGATTGAACCCGGTACTGTACCCTTCTCTTGTTGAATAAGAGCTGCGCCGCGGTCCGGACACCTGACCTGTATCCTGCGGGCGTCCTTCGACAGGCGCCGAAGCCTGCCTTTCTTCCGCTTTGCCGCCTTCAGCCGCTGCTTCAGTCCTGCCAGGCGCCGGCGCATTGACTTGATTACTGCCCGGATCTCTTTTCTGGCCTTCGGAAGGCTTTTCGGAATGATTTGCCGGTGCTGGTGCCGCCGCATCTGTCTTCTGTGAAGCTGCCGCCGCATCTTTTTTGTCTTCTTCCAGCATTCTTTCTACAAGTTCCGGCTTACGAAGGGCAGAAATTGATTTGATCCCCCTTGCCTTGGCCAAATCTCTTAGAATTGCCAGAGACAGAGATTCATATTTTTCTCTCATAAATTTACCTCTATCATGATAAGATTGGGTCATATCAATACGTAATACGATCGTATTACATATTGATCACATTCTATATTGATCGTATTGGATGGATTGATTTTAAACTGAACATGTAGTATCTGCGAACAGTTCGTAACAGCATGAAATGTCGAAATGAACAGGATTTGTCAGAACAAACAGAAAGTTTCATGTGTTTACATCATGCTAACACATTTTCTGATTTTTGTCCATAACCTGCAAAAAAAAGCTCCTGATTCCGGAGGAATCAGGAGGCTGCCTTATCTGAGGTAGAAGTTTTCATCAGATTTTCAAACTCTCTCAGTTTCCGTTTCTGTTCTGAAGTCAGATTCTGAGGAACCTGGATCTCGATCGTTACATATTCATCGCCGTAAACATCCGCGGTTCCCATTTTCCGGATCCCTTTTCCTTTCAGACGGATCTTGCTGCCGGACTGTGTTCCTGCAGGGATCCGGCAAAGGACACTGCCCGACAGGGTCGGAAGCGACACCTCGCCCCCCAGAACCGCAGTGGTAAACGGGATCGACGCCGAGGTATAAACATCCTGCCCTTTTCTTGTAAAGCCGTTTTTATTCTGAATATGTACCTGGATATAGAGATCACCCGTGCGGCCGTCAGAAAGCCTTCTGCCCTTTCCTTTCAGGCGGATGCTCTTGCCCTCATCAATGCCTGCCGGGATCCTGACTTCCAGATTCTGCGGCACATGTCCGTCCCCCTGGAAGCGGATCGTTTTGGTACATCCAAACGCAGCTTCTTCAAACGTTACGGTCAATTCGGAATGCAGATCTGCCTGGAGAGGAGAAGATCCGTAATCACCAGATCCGCCAAAACCGTGTCCGGTGCTGCCGCCTGTACCTTTCTTAAAACTTCCTGTGCCGCCAAATCCGGATCCGAAATCGAAGCTGTCAAACCCGCCGCCATGCCCGAAAATATCCTTGAAAATATTCTCAAAACCGCCTGCATTATCTCCCTCAAAATGATAGGAATAGGTCCTGGAGTTCCCATTGTCTCTGTTAAAGCCGGAGAATCCATTTCCAAACCCCGAAAAGCCCGAAAACCCGCTGCCTTCCCCAGGCCCCTGGGCACCCTGAAAAGCGTCAAACCCATAGGTATCGTATAACTCTTTCTTCTTCGGATCGCTGAGCACCTCGTAGGCTTCGCTGATTTCCTGAAACTTTTTTTCTGTTTCCTTATTTCCTGGGTTGGTATCCGGATGATATTTTTTGGCCAGTTTACGATACGCCTTTTTTATAGCCGCCGCATCTGCGTCTTTCTTTATTCCAAGTACTTCATAATAATCTTTTTTCAAACTACTCACCTCTTTCGATATACAGTGTAGAAAGATATTCTGTATCCTTCTCCTTTCTGATGCTATCATACCACTTGCTGTTAGCACTGTCAAGTCGTGAGTGCTAATTCCTTCATCCCTTGCAAACCTGCAGGAATTGTATTAAAATAGACCAGAAAATGATCGAAGACCTCAGAACTTCTGATCATGGTGGGGGCATTGAATTTAAATGAAGAAACTCTCTTTGATAATCTCTGTATTTAACGAAGAAAAAGTACTGAAAGAATTCTATCAGCACTTTTTATCCATAAAAGACAGTATTTCCTGGGAATATGAGCTGATCTTTGTCAATGACGGCAGCACAGATGCAAGTCTTTCCATACTAAAGGCTCTGGCGGCACAGACACCTTCCATTAAAGTTCTTTCTTTATCCAAAAATTTCGGGCATGAGGCTGCCATGATCGCAGGCATTGACCATGCATCCGGTGATGGAATAGTCTGCCTGGATGCTGATCTGCAGCATCCTCTGGAGTGTATCGCGCAGATTATCGGGAAGCTGGAAGAAGGATATGAAGTGATCACTATGGTGCGGACGGAGAACAGATCCGCCGGATTCATGAAAAACCTCACCTCCGGTGTTTTCTACAAACTGATCAATATTCTGTCCGCCCAGGTACATCTGAGAGAAAATGCCTCGGACTTTTTTGCCCTGGACAGACGCGCTGCCGATGTTGTAAGAAATCATTACCGTGAAAAAATCCGTTTTCTGCGGGGATATATCCAGTGCATTGGATTTAAAAGCACATCCATCAATTATCAGGCTTCTCCCAGAGCTGCCGGTGAAAGCCACTACAGCTTTAAAAAACTCGTCCGGCTGTCCGTCAATGCACTGCTCTGCTTCTCTGATTTTCCGTTAAAGCTCGGAATCTATGCAGGTCTTGGATCTGCCCTGATCGGATTTATCGTACTGATCTACTCGCTGTTTACTATATCCGGTGCTCCCAGCGGATATACAACACTTATCACCATGATATGCTTTATGTTCTCTATTCAGTTCATTATTCTGGGGATCCTCGGGAAATATATCGCCATCCTGTTTTCCGAGATCAAAGACCGGCCGATCTATATTATAGAAGATACCATAAATCTGAAAGATGAGTCGTGAAGTCAGCTCCGATGTCAGTAAGTTTTGCATCCCGGACGCCCGGCAGAAGTGGTTTACAGTGCCGGGCTGTTTGATTGCACAATATAAACTGAATTTCTTTTGAACAGCTCCACAAATAATAAAAAGGATCAGGCAGGTTCGGCATACGCCGGAACCTGCCTGATCCTTTATTCTGTTTTCTTGTCAGTTTCCGGTTCTTCCGGTATTTCCATTTTCTTTACAGCTTCCAGATACTCAGAGGAGCCATAGGTGTCAAACATGTAAGCATATGTGACCACAGGGATCCCTATCTCCCTGCAGCTGGACAGAATGATCCGAAGATCACCTTCTCCCCGGAAGGTTTTGTCCTGTCCAAATTTGTAGCCATGAACCATAAATTTGATCCATTTCTTCTGATCATAAGCTTCCTGCAGCAATTCTCTAATTTTTTTATTCGATTTCTGGATTGAAATGCGGGTCTGGTTATAATTGTCCGCCATCCCCATATTACTGTAATCGTAATTTCCGATCAGCCATCTTTCAATTTCCTTTGTACCGGAAACCGCCCCTTTTCCTCCTGCCTTCATGATCCCGCGCACTGTAAAGCCCGCATCCTCCAGCTGATGCTTTGTCTCAACAAAATACGCGTACATAAAACCATAATCATCCTGTGTTTCTTCTGTCACAAGATAAGCAGAATCGTTATGAGCCATGATCTCCCCGCCGTTTTCTACCACATGATTCATGATTTCGATCATGGTCATTCCCGGCGTGAAACTTCCGCGAGGTGAAGTGAGCCCGTTGGCTGTCTTGTACATCCGTGACGGAATCGCCGCCAGGACCAGAGGATAACCATATTCTTCAAAAATACTGGCGATCGAATCCACATCTTTCAGAAGATCATCCACTACAAATGTCACATATCCCTGATCAAACTCGGCAAACCGGAACGGATTTTTATTGGCCTCCCGGATCAGTGCATCTGCAATATTCAGAGGATAATCCGCTGCCTTTTCCGGATCTTCAGCTTCCACCTGCACGGGCGGGACCGATGTTATCGCCGGTGTTACTGTTGGTATTACCATCGGTACAGATGCCGGAGGGAAGGGCGTCTCTGACATGGCAGATACTTCTGAAGGCGGAACCGGCGTAACTGACGCAGCAGATTCTTCTGCCGGTGGAACCGGCGTCACTGTCATAGCAGATTCTTCTGCCGGTGGAACCGGCGTCACTGTCGGTATTGGAGTCGGCCAGGCAAGTCCGGTCATCCCGGAACCTGGAAACAGTTCCTCAATGGATTTCGGCATGCCAGGTGCAGGAGTACTAAAAGCCAGGGAATATCTATTGTCCAGTTCTGCCGCTTCTTCCGGCTCTGACCGCAATTCTTCTTCTGAATCAGATTCTGATTCCGACACGGACTCTGTTTCTGACACAGACTCGTCTTTTTCTGACACAGACTCTGTTTCAGGCACAAACTCTCTTTCTGACACAGACTCTGTTTCTGACACAGACTCTGTTTCTGACACAGACTCTTCTTCCGGCACAGACTCTGCTTTTGACACAGATTCTCTTTCTGACACAGATTCTCCTTCCGGTACAGAATCTTCTTCCGGTACAGACTCTGCT
>CACZPF010000560.1 GCA_902782975.1 uncultured Lachnospiraceae bacterium | reverse complement strand
CGACAGTCTGGGAAAGATGGAATTCCTATACGATCGAGAATGGTTTCGGCGGCCAGAACGGGATGAATTCCTTTAACCACTATTCACTGGGCGCCGTCGCTTCGTGGATGATGGAATATCAGGCAGGGATCCAGAGAGGTGAAAAAGAAGGCTTCCGTCATTTTGTACTGCAGCCTTCAGCCGGCGGACATTTTACTTTTGTGAAGGCTGCTTACGATTCTGTATGTGGAACGATCGAGTCCGGCTGGACAGCGGACCAGGAGTTCATAAAGACGTATGATGCCGTCGTTCCTGCCAATACAAAAGCAGTCCTTTACCTTCCTGTAAAAGAATGGGACGAAGAAAACAAACAATGCACCGGCCGGAAAGATCTTCCGGAAGGAGTGACCTGGCGCGGCCGGCAGATGCATCTCGGACGTTCCTGCGATGTGTTTGAACTTGTCTGCGGAAGGTATCACTTTGAGATGGGCTGAAACGATGGAATGACCGCAGAAGAAGCAGAAAAAAGCTGTGACGGGTTATCAGAACCCGCCGCAGCTTTTTTGCGCGCTTCTTTTTCAGGAGGCAGAAGATGTTCTTTTAAGATGTTCCTTTAAGATGTTCCTTTGGAGTGCTTTTTATTTTTTACGACGTTTACAGTATCCGCGACTTTGGTTTTAACGGCATTCCTGACTTTATCTACGGCTTTCCCGGCCGTGTCGATCTCGGATTTTACAGCATCCTTTGCGGAGCGGACTCTGGACTTCCCGGCTGGTTTTTCAGCGGCTTTTGAAGGGCGTTTCTTCCCTTCCGGTGCTTCATCCGGTTCTTTGAATGTCTTTTCCGGCTTTTCAGGCTCTTTCGCCGGTTTTTCCGGTTCTTTCCCCGGGGTGCAGCTGAATATGCAGACAGACAGTGCAGGGAGCTTTACTTTGATGGAGTAAGGTCTCTCGTCCGATTCCTGCAGAAGGGCTGTTTTGGCGCGGGCGTTGGTATAGCCGTTTCCTCCATAGGCTTTACTGTCGCTGTTGAATATTTCCTTATATTTCCCATAGAATGGAACACCGGTCACGTAATTATCATAGGGAACAGCGGCAAAATTACAAAGAACCAGCAGCGATTCCTCCGGCTTTTCCGTCTTGCGGAGGAAGGAGAGCACATTCTCATCGTACTTCATGAGCTGGATCCACTCAAAACCGTCAAAAACATGGTCCATCTCGTAAAGTGCGGGATGTTCCTTTAAAAGACCGTTCAGATCGTGGAACATGGTTCTTAGTTCCTCCGGCATATGTCTGTCCGGAGCGTTCATCTTTGCACCCGGATGAACCATCTGATAGGCGTAGGCTTCCCGGATCTGGGCCTGCTTCTGATCATTGCTGCCGAAGATGCGGTCGCGGAATGCGGCCAGGGTGCCCACGTCCCGGATGCCAAGGGGAAGGATATAATGCTCGCTGTAGGAATACACCATGGAGAGCGTTAGCTGGTCGTGGTATTCCCTGCGGTAAACAGGGTCGACCGAAAGATACTGCAGAAAATCGGACGTCCATCCCCCGCTCCATTTATAGTCGAAGCCGATGCTGTCCTCCTCTACGCTGCCAGTCAGAGAAGGCCAGAGCCCATCCTCCTGGGCAATCGTGAGAAATCCCGGGAAACGTTTATGCATGATCGAATTCAGATGCTTTAAAAATTCCACCGCTTCCAGATTTTCATTGCCGCCGTAAATATTTGTGCGCGAAGGGCCGTTCCCGCGCCCGTAATCCAGATAGAGCATGGCATCCACATCGTCCAGACGCAGACCGTCGATATGGTAGACCTCCGCCCAGAAACAGGCGTTGGAAAGAAGAAAATCCATCACCATGGGACTTCCGTAGTTATAAAGCATGGTATCCCACATGGGATGAACAGAAAAGGCAGGATCCTGTACTTCATACAGGGGCGTTCCGTCAAAGAGGACAAGGCCGGCTTCGTGTCTCGGGAACTGAGCAGGTGTCCAGTCAAGGATGACGCCGATCCCTTTCTGATGCAGATGATCGACCAGTTCCTGAAAATGCCCCGGTGTACCGTAGCGGGAAGTGGGGGCAAAATAGGAGGATGTAGAGAAACCTGCGCTGTTCTCATCCAGATATTCCATCACGGGATGAAATTCCACATGGGTATAGCCGGCAGAAACAAGAAAATCCGCCAGCTCTTCCTTCCCAGCCCAGTCGGTCAGGCTGGTTTCGTAGATGGAAAGGGGAAGAGAGGTTTTCTCCTGCACTTTATAAAGAGGCCTCCTGTCGATCCATTCACTGTCATTCCAGGTGTATCCTGAGATATCGTAGACCATGGAGGCTGTGCCCTGCGGCGAGGCCAGCAGATTGCCGAAGGCGAATTCCTGCGGAGATTCGGCTGCATTTGCATAGGGATCGGCTTTGAGCTGGAGGCCGCCGCCCCTCTTCAATATTTCATATTTATAGATCTCGCCGGTGTTGATTCCGGGAACAAACAATTCAAAAATCCCTGAGGCGGGCATACGGTGCATGGGAAGACGCCGTCCGTCCCAGCGGTTAAAGTCCCCTACAAGGCTGACCCGGACGGCGTTGGGCGCCCATACGGCAAAGTAGACACCCTGCACACCCTGGATCGTCATGGGGTGGGCGCCGAGCTTTTTGTAGGCATCATACCAGGTACCGGCCAGAAATGAACGCTCTTCCTCCTCGGTGATCTGCCCTGGAAAGGCATAGGCATCGGAAAAGGTTTCCCAGCGATCCTCCAGTCTGACATGAAAGGTATAGGACGGGATCCTGCGGAGCGGGAGAAGAGCGGCAAAATATCCTGCCTCATCCTGCTTTTCCATTTCGACTTCCTGATCATCATATTGAATAACAGCCCGTTTTGCTTCCGGAAAATAGCTCTGGATCAGGACACCTTCCTTCAGGATCCGCGGGCCCATGGTATCCCTTGGCGAAGATTCTTCTCCGTAGATGACGGCTTCTATGCGAGGCCAGTTCATGTATTCATATACTGTCATAACGCATAACCTCCCTATATTTAATTAGGAAATATGCCGCTGTAAGCGGCGCAGATCCGGACAGTGAACACGATAGCAGAAGGATTTTGGCCTTTACTATGAATGCACATGGATTTGATTCAATAATAGCATAATTTTGACGGATATGTCTACACAGCGCAGGGAAATTATGATATAGTTAAGCAAATATATAACAGGTTGTTACTATTATATCCGGACAGGGCAATGAATAGAAACAACAGGTATACATGGTTAAAGGGAGACATATTTTGCCCACGGATGCGCTTTTTGCAGACGTGGCTGCAAAATAGTCATCCGGTGGTTATTGAGTCAGAGTACAAAACTTTGTTTTGGGAGGAGGAAATTTGTGATGAGTGATCGTATGTTTGATGTGACGGCTCTTGGTGAGCTGCTGATCGATTTTACTGAAAACGGGATCAGCCCGCAGGGAAATCCACTGATGGAGGCAAATCCCGGGGGCGCGCCGTGCAATGTACTTGCGATGCTGCAGAAAATGGGTAAAAAGACCGCTTTTATCGGGAAAGTCGGAGAGGATATGTTCGGACGGCAGCTGAAAGAAGCGGTGGAGGAACAGGGAATCGATACGCGAAATCTTCTTATGGACAGACGCTATCATACCACGCTGGCCTTTGTGCACACCTATCCGGACGGGGACAGGGATTTTTCCTTTTTCCGGGATCCTGGTGCGGACATGATGCTGGATAAAAGTGAAGTACAGGAGGATCTGATCCGTTCTTCGCGTCTTTTCCATTTCGGGACACTTTCTTCCACCCATCCCGGCGTGCGTGAAGCGACCCGCCATGCCATTGATGTTGCCAAAGAGGCAGGCTGTATCGTGACCTTCGATCCCAACCTGCGTGAACCGCTGTGGGATTCCCTCGAAGATGCAAAAAGAGAAATTGAATATGGACTCGGGAAATGTGATGTCCTTAAGATTTCGGATAATGAAGTAGAATTCCTGTTCGGCACGACGGACTATGATCAGGGAGCTGCGCTTCTTCAGGAGAAGTACGGCATTCCTCTTATCCTGATCACGCTCGGCAAAGACGGAAGCCGCGCCTACTGCCGTGATCTGAAGGTTTCGGCCGCACCATTCCTGCAGGAGCATACCATTGAGACGACCGGTGCCGGAGATACTTTCTGCGCAAGTGTTCTGTCGTATGTACTGGATCATCCGGTGGACACCCTGACAGAAGACGATCTGAAAGAAATGCTCACCTTTGCCAATGCGGCTGCTTCTCTGATCACCACTCGTAAAGGGGCTTTACGTGTGATGCCGGACAGGCAGGAAGTGCTGGACTTTATTGCCGCAAGAACAAACTGACCCAGAGGATCTGCCTCGCCTGCCCGTAAGAAACGGTTATTTCCTGCGGGCAGGACTAAGAGACTTCTCCTTCAGGGCATGAGAGATCCAGCTGCGGCATAAAAATAAAAAAGGGCTTGCTTTTTGAACGAAATCATGTATAATATCTTTTGTGTCTAACACAAGCTGGAATAGCTCAGTCGGTAGAGCACTTCACTCGTAATGAAGGGGTCGAGAGTTCGAGTCTCTTTTCCAGCTTTTTGAAAGGTGCCGGAAATCCTGAAAAAAAAGGGTTTCCGGTTTTTTTTATACCGAATCCGGGCTTTTTATAAAAACGGAAATAGCAGCAGTATTCTAAAAAAGTTTCTATGGAGTATTTTTCATGAGTGAGATCTCACTGGCATTAAAAAACATACATAAAAGCTTTGAACCCGGGCAGGAGGTTCTGGCGGGAATCGATCTGACGATTGAAAAAGGTGAATTTATCACGCTTCTCGGTTCCTCCGGCTGCGGTAAGACAACGACACTCCGAATCATTGCCGGACTTGAAGTGCCGGATGAAGGGAGAGTTTACCTTAACGGAAAAGACGTGACCGGGCTTGCCCCGGAAAAGCGTAATGTCAATACAGTTTTTCAAAGTTATGCGCTTTTTCCGCATATGACCGTGGGAGAAAATATAGGATACGGGCTAAGACTTAGGAAGGTTCCCAGGCAGGAGATCAAAGAGAGAGTCAGCAGAATGCTCACCCTGGTTCAGCTGGAAGGTTTCGAAAAAAGAAAACCGGCGCAGCTTTCCGGCGGACAGAGGCAGAGAGTGGCGATCGCCCGTTCGCTGATCAACAATCCGGACGTTCTTCTTCTGGATGAACCGCTGGGAGCGCTGGATCTTCAGCTTCGCCGGGCAATGCAGATCGAACTGAAACATCTGCAGAAAAAGCTCGGGATCACGTTTATTTATATTACGCATGATCAGGAAGAAGCCATCAACATGTCCGACCGGATCGCAGTCATGAATCACGGACTGTTTGAACAGATCGGTACGCCGGATGAGATCTACAATCATCCGAAGACAAGCTATGTCGCGACTTTTGTCGGAAATGCCAATATTTTCAGGGGAACGGTGGAAAATGTCAGAAACCATCTGGCGTCTGTCAGGCTGGACGGCAATGACATGTCTGTGCTGGTTCAGGATGCAGCAGAAGGATTAAAGGCCGGGGAGCCGGTAACCATTGCTGTCAGGAGTGAGAACATCCGGGTGGATGAAAATGCCGGGAAGAGCGTGCCTTTCTGTGAATCAGAAACAGCACCTTTATCTGCTTCAGTCATTGAAAAATCCTTTGCAGGAGGCCAGCTGCGCATGGTGCTTGAAATGCCGGACGGGTCACGCTTTGTTGCCAGCCGCTATGGAATCGATGCCGGTGTGCAGCCGGGAAGCCGGGTGACCTGGTACTTTTTACCGGAAAATGCAGTCCTGGTGGACAGAGCCTGAATGCAGATTTAATTTCTCAGTTGTTCAGAAGGGGGGCGATGCTATGAAAAAACAGAAAACCAGCGGGATCTGGATGATCCTTCCGCTCTATCTGTTTACGATCATTTTCGTAGCCGGTCCCCTTATTTATGTGGCTGCGTTGAGTTTTGCCACTGCAAAACAGGGATACGGTGTGGAATGGACTTTTACACTGGACAATTACAGGCGGATGCTGGAACCGGTCTATCTCAATACTTTTGTGGGATCTTTCCGCCTGGCCTTTACGAGTACCATCCTGATCTGTCTTACCGGATATCCTTTTGGCTACTTTATGTCAAAGATGTCCAGAAAGGGCAGGGAACGGGCGATGATGTTCCTCATGCTTCCTTTCTGGGTAAATTCCCTGATCCGTCTTTACGGATGGATCATCATTCTCCAGAAAAAGGGAATGCTGAATTATATTCTTCAGAAACTGCACCTGATCGACAAGCCCCTGAAGATCCTGTACAGCTATCCGGCCATCGTGATCGGAATGGTCTATGTACTGTTTCCGTTCATGGTCCTGTCGGTTTATTCCAGCGCGGAAAAGCTGGACTGGAGTCTTATGGAGGCTGCGAGAGATCTGGGCGCTTCCGGGACCAGGGTTTTCTGGACCATCGCTTTTCCGCTGACGCTGCCGGGCCTTCTGTCCGGAATTATTCTTACCTTTATTCCTTCCATGGGGCTGTTTTTTATCGCAGATATCCTGGGAGGCAATAAGATCGTTCTTGTCGGAAGCCTGATCCAGGAGCAGATGACAAGAGGAAGCAACTGGCCGTTTGCCGCAGCTCTTGCTGTGGTATTGATGATCCTGACGACGGCCATGATCATGTTATATCGCAAAATTACCAATGCAAAAGAACTGGAGGGTATCGGATGACAGAAAAACAGGAAACGGTGGCAAAGCACCGGGACCGTGCGTCACAGCATCCGCGCAGCTGGCCGGGCAGGCGAACACTGCGTGCCGGGTCGGCCGGTATGAGGCGCAACTCGTTCACTGCGCGGCTGTATATAGCTGTGGTGTTTATATTTATGTATCTGCCGATCGGCGTCGTGGTCGCTTTTTCCTTTAACGAATCTAAACTGCCGGTGGCTTTTACCGGGTTTTCCATGGTCTGGTATGAAAAACTGTTTCGGAACAGCGCCATGATGGAGGCTCTGGTCAACAGCCTGATCCTCGGAGTCCTGAGCTGCCTTATTTCGGCCGTGATCGGGACCCTCGGAGCAGCCGGCCTGGCGAGGATCCACTGGAAAAGCAAAGGCGTCCTGGAATATATTTCCATCCTTCCCCTGATGATCCCCGAGATTATTCTCGGTATGGTACTGATGGCATTTTTTTATCTCCTGGGTCTTCCGTTCGGAATGGTGACGCTTCTCATCGGGCATACGGTGTTCTGCGTGCCCTACATTCTGATGGAAGTCAAAGCCAGACTGGCCGGTATGGACCCTGCACTGGAAGAAGCGGCCAGAGACCTGGGCGCCGGACCTCTGCGGGCTTTCCTGGACATTACACTGCCGCTCTGTATGCCGGCAGTACTTTCAGGATCTCTTCTTGCTTTTGCCATGTCCATGGATGATGTGGTCATCAGTATCTTTATCAACGG
>CACZPF010000559.1 GCA_902782975.1 uncultured Lachnospiraceae bacterium | reverse complement strand
TCATTTTCGTGGCATAAAAATCGGGAGGCCGCCAAGTAAGCGGCCTCCCGGGCTTTTTGAATTATTCGTACTCAACAGTTGCCGGTGGCTTAGGTGTGTAGTCGTAAAGAACACGATTGATACCCGGAACTTCCGTAAGGATACGGTTTACCAGACGATCCAAAAGCTCCTGCGGCAGATGCTCTACGGTCACTTCCATAACATCTGTGGTATTGATTGCACGGATGATGCAGGGCCAGTCAAACGTACGTTTGCCGTCCTTGATCCCGGTGGATTTGAAATCCGGTACAACCGTGAAATACTGCCATACTTTACCTTCCAGGCCGGCTTTGGCAAACTCTTCCCTTAAAATCGCATCCGATTCGCGGACTGCTTCGAGTCTGTCTCTTGTAATGGCACCGGGACAGCGAACACCAAGACCAGGTCCCGGGAAAGGCTGCCGGTCAACCATACCGGCGGGCAGGCCAAGCTCTCTTCCTACCATCCGGACTTCGTCCTTGAAAAGAACACGTACCGGCTCTACCAGTTCAAAACGCTCCGCGATATCAGCAGGAAGACCGCCGGCATTATGATGTGCCTTGATTCCGGCTTCACTTTCAAGAATATCCGGCCAAATGGTTCCCTGCGCCAGGAAACTGATACCCTCCAGCTTGCGGGCTTCCTCAGCAAAAACATTTATAAACTCCTCGCCGATGATATGGCGCTTCTGCTCCGGATCTGTAACCCCTGCCAGCAGATCAAGGAATCGATCCGCCGCGTCTACATAAATGAGATTGGCATCCATCTGATTGCGGAATACTTCAATGACCTGCTCCGGCTCACCTTTTCTTAAAAGGCCATGGTTCACATGTACACAAACCAGATTCTGTCCGATCGCTTTGATGAGAAGGGCCGCAACAACAGAAGAATCAACGCCGCCTGAAAGAGCCAGAAGAACCTTCCCGTCTCCTACCTGCTGCCTGATCGCTGCAACCTGCTCATCGATAAATACTTTTGCAAGTTCCGGCGTAGTGATGCGTTCCATTGTTTCCGGTCGTCTGATGTTGTCCATTTTTATTCCTCCCGTTTTTTAATTGTTCCCATCTTACAACAATTCTTCATGACTTACCACTGTTTTTTTCTGCAGCGAAGATTATTCTCCATTTTTCTGATGTTTTTTTTGTTTATGTCTTCTGTTGATGTGCATTTCTTCCGGAAATTATTCAAATCGTATGGTCCTTGCACCAAATCGACCGTCTCTACAGCAGCTGATTAAATGGTCTGTCGACCGGATCTACCTTGCTTTCTTTCTCTTCCGAATCCTTTTCTGCAGAATTTTGTTCATTCCCCACCATATGTTTGATCGTCTCAATAACACTGCTCATATGATATTTGATCAGAAAGATCTGATTGGAATGCTCAGGATAAAAACTCTTTGCCCTGTAGTAGAGGGGGTAGATCCACTTTTCTGTATCTTTGATATAGGCCAGCATTTTGTCCCGTGTAAATCCCGTCGTCATACTCGATACATTATTACACCGGTCCAGAAGCTTGATCATCGTTGCGATCCGGTTTTCGGATATGCTGTCGTAATATTTTTTCTTCCCTTCATCCGTCATGCCAGTGCTGGAAAAATCCCTGGTCAGCAGCCTGACTGCCTCCCGGGTCTCCTCATTCAGAGGAAGTTCTTCAGGCTTTACATGACAGTCCTCACAAACATCGTGCAGCAGAGCGACTGAAATAAAATTATCATCATCCAGGTTCAGGGCAAGCGCATGACAGCTTACAAGAAGCGGATGATAGATATAAGGGACATGATCTCTTCCTCTCCTGTACTGATCCCGATGAAGTTCTCGTGCATAAGGAAGAACCTTCTGAGTCTGCTTTAACCCATGGATCAGGGCATAGGTCCTGACATAATTATACATGCGTTCCTCATTAAACAATCTGTCAGACAGATGCTCCGTGATTTCATGAAGATCTGCCGCTGTGAGCGTTTGCGGACTGTCCTTTTTTGTATCAACCACATGCTTTTTTGAACTTTTCATTGTCAAAAGTCCTCCTGAAATAACAATAATTGCATTGCCAGGATTTCCAGTATATTTGTATTTATCAACAATTTTTGTTCATAAAATAATGTTTCGATCTTTGTCCTTTCATGGAACATATGCTGTGCCATGAATCATATTTATAACGTAGTTCCAGCCTTTATTCCGTCGGTGTGCGGTAAAATCTGCCGGCCAGTACATCTGTCCGGATAGTATTGATAAAGGCTTTCGGATCGATTTTCTGTACTTCCGTGATCAGCTTTTTGTACTCCGAACGAGAAACAACCGAATATACGATTTCTCTTTTTTCGTTGTGATAAGCCCCTTCCCCATGCATGATCGTGGCTCCGTGCCGGCTGATCCTGGAAATGGCTTCGCAGATGGTCCCTGCATTATCTGTAACAATGAAAAGGGTCTGCTGCTGAAACCTTCTGTACAATATATGAACTACCTGTGTGGACGCATATTGAAAAATAATGGAATATAGTGCCTTGTCCCAGCCGAATAACAAACCGGCCACCACCAGGAGTACAATATTAAAGCCCAATACGACATTAAAGGAATCAATGCCCTTCTTTTCTGAAAGAAAAACAGCAATAAAATCCGTTCCGCCTGTGTTTGCGTTCATACTCAGGCAGATACTGATCACAGTTCCGTTAATGATTCCTCCAAAAATGGCGATCAGCAAGGTATCATAGGTCACTGCATAAGACGGAAGCAAGTCCGTCAGAACACTGGTCAGAATGATCATATAACACGAGAACAGGGTAAATTTCTTTCCAATAAAACGAAATCCGATGTAGACAGGTATAGAATTGAGCAGCAGATTGATGATCGTATAGGGCAGCTCAACATTGAAAAACTGCTGCCCGGCTCTTTGAAGCAGAACGGTAAGACCGGTAGCTCCACCGGGAAAAAGCCCGCCAGTGTGAACAAAGGTGTTGATATTTAAGGCCATCAGCAGTGCTGCAAAAGAAATCATCAGAATACGTCGTGCATCCTTCTTAAGATCAGTCTGCATGGTTTCCCTCCTGTATGCCTAAATGTCCACTTTCATCTAAATGGCCTGTAACATGTGCCGTTCCGTTTATTGTCCTTATATCATTATAATACCAGTAAACAGCAATAAAAGATATAATAAAAATATACAATTTTCAATTTTGGAGCGTCAATGATTATAGTTTCCCGGTATGCTCAGATTCTGCACTGACAAAAAAATCCTCCGGCAAAGAGCAGCCGGAGGATCCAATACAAATACCTATTTCTGATTTTATTATTTTTTACCTGCTGATCAGTGCAGATCTACATGGCTGTTCAGTTCAGCCGCCATCTCCTGCCAATGGTCCATACGTCTCTTGAGTTCCTGTTTACTCTCCTCATCTTCTCTGAAAGCAATGGCTGTCCAGGGCATTTCGTCCAGGGCTGTCACTACGCCGTCGATCTTATTATAGGGAATGGAGATCATGGTAAGCCCGGCCGGATAGATTTTTCTTCTTCTGAGGCCATGATAGAAACCGGTAGTGACAAAGTTTACCTTCCCGCTGATGACAGGATATGCATACATCCATGCGCAGCTGAGGACCGGCGTGGATTTTGATTCCCAGAAATCTCCGGTCGTAAAGCTGGTGGCATGCAGAAGAACATCTGCTGCTTCCTGATTTGCGACACAGAAGATCAGATCCGGGTTAAAATCACATTCAGAAACCGGTGCATATTCTACATAATTTACGGTTCCCGGTTCGATGACCGGCAGCTCCTGATAGATCTTGCGGTTTGAAGAATTGGTGCGGAACATTTCAAAGTCTTCCCCAGCCTGACCAAAGGCCGTTACCGGAGGCTTTGGCTCCATGCCCATGGCGACCTTGCCATAGCAGGCATCATTTTCTTTTGAAATATAAAAGTGTTTACCCTTCTGTGCCTCGGAAAGGAACTGACAAAATGCCATTTTTTCCCCTTCATATGCAGGGACATTTTTGGGACGTACTACATGAAACCGGATGGCAACAGCCGGATACGGCATATTTTTTTCAGTCACAAGTCTTCCAAATAATTCTTTTGCTTTTTCACTTAACATGACAATCCCCCATTCTTCTGCGAATCCTGTCTTCTACAGTCAGTTTTAAAAGACCTTCAGACAGACTCCTGCCTGAAGGCGTTTTATAATTTTATTATAACCTTTAGTTCCAAAAAATCAAGACACATTCCGGATCGAGACTCTCTGGCCTGGCGGTTAAGGAAATACTGATTCAGACAGCATTTCACGGTTCTTTATGAACCTTATCCCGGAAAAGTGAGCAGCCAGATGGAAAGGCCTGGAAAAATGCCGCCAGGATCAGAGATAACGAAACAATCAGCAGACACGTTAAAAATGATATTTACGGCATGAATAAAAGGCTGCAACAGCAGGTTACCCTGTCTGTGACAGCCTTTTTGTTTATTGCAACGGGACTGATTATGAACTGCCGCGCCGGTCAGTCGTCTCCTTCTCTTCTTACAGCTTCTGCCTGCATCGCCTGAATATCAGGGAATACGGACAGCATTGGTTCTACATCTGTCCTCATACGGATACGCCTGTCGACATAGTTTTTGGTACATTTCATGACAACCGGGGAAAGGACCAGCACCCCGATCAGGTTGGGGATCATCATCAGACCGTTAAAGGTATCAGAAATATCCCAGGCAAGCTGGGCTTCGATCACGGACCCGGCCAGAACGATCACCACAAAGACGACCCGGTAGATCGTTGTAGCCTTTGTTCCGAACAGGTA
>CACZPF010000558.1 GCA_902782975.1 uncultured Lachnospiraceae bacterium | reverse complement strand
TCAGAATTCTTAAAAGCTGCTATAATTCGAAATCTGGCTTGCATGTCACCCTATGGATATGGGATCTACGGTGCTATAGTAATTCTGATTCTAATATTTGCAGTTGTATTTCGTCCTGTTTTAATGAATGAATTACAGATTTGCAAAAGGAAAAATGGCGGTAGGATAGTTCTCTTTCTTATACTTGGGGGAATTCCGTATATCAGATTTCTAATCCTGCACAACCACTCTGTATTGCATAATCCGTTTACATATAGGGCTCAAGCCGCAACAGTGATGGCGCTTTGCTTCGTAATCTTAGAGTTTGTAGAGCATGTTCCTCAAAAGGCGGTGACTTCTGATGCCTGATCTAACAATTCTAATGCCATGTCTAAATGAAGAAGAGAATATAGCTTTCTGCATAGAACAGGCACAGAAGTACTTGTCATCCTGGAAAATTTCTGGAGAAATCCTTGTTGTGGATAACGATAGCGCAGACCGATCTGCGGAGATCGCTACCGAGCACGGAGCAACTGTGATTAAAGAACCTCGACGTGGCTATGGTCGGGCACTCCGCACTGGACTGGCAGCAGCGAAAGGAAAAGTGATCATCTTCGGCGACTGTGATAGCACATATGAATTCGCTAATCTTGATCCACTGTACCTGCCTCTTGCCGAGAACAAAGTAGACTTCATGACCGGCGATCGTTTTGGCGGTCAGATGGAAGAAGGGGCAATGAGCTGGTCTCACAAATTAGGTGTGCCCTTCCTGTCGTGGTGTGGCAGGATGAAATTCGGCGTTAAGATCCATGACTGGCACTGTGGCATTCGGGGAATTCGGAAGGATGCTCTTCAGAAATTGAACCTAAAAACTGACGGCATGGAATTTGCGACAGAGATGATCGCGGAGGCGTCGCGGAAGGGACTGCGGATTGGAGAGGTCAGCGTACCGCTGAAAAAAGCACAGAATGAGCGGCAGGAGAAACTGCGGACGATCCGGGATGGATTCCGGCACCTGTGGTATATATTCAGGGCATGTGTATGAAGTTAAACGGATAGATACAGATTTCTTCAATGAGGGACTGTGATCCTGAATTGCTGGACCATGAATCTGTAGGATGAAAAAGCCTGGCAGGCCAGTGTTAAAAACTGACCTGTCAGGCGCTATCTTCAATTTTGATGTTGATTGTTACTTGACGATGGTTTCTTCTCTGAAGCAGAGACCCTGTGCGAAAGCGATCTTGTATGCTTCCTTAGTGGTTTCGCTGTCGGCGTTACTGATCATGTCTATCAGTTCGTTCAGCTCGGATTTATGGGCTTCAGAGAGCTTATTGCGGAATGCGATCATTCTTTCGTCGATGGCATTCTGACGGGTTACGAATACTTCGGAACGATAGTAGGACTGCATGGTTTCATCCATGGAGTCCACGATGTAATCTGAAACGATAGATAACATTTAGGATTTCCTCCTCTAATGATAATTTTTACAAGTAGCTACGGTAGCTGTGCCGCATAAGTACATTGCTCTGTTTTCTGTTTTGCTTTACTGTTCTGAGCTGTTCTGAGTTTTACTGTGCTTTGCTGTTTTGTACTTTTTTGGCTTTGCTTTTCGTTGCTTCGATTAGATCAAGGCAAAAATATAATTATCATTGTCGGAGACAGATTCTTTGCTGCCTCTGTCTTGGCGGCGGAGTAGATGACACCTTCTGGAAACGGAAACATGTTCCAGATACTCCAGGGTGAGAGACTTGACGGTGACACAGATGGCTGCGGCGTAATAGATCGCAGATTTTGGATCATACGTTATTACAACGACGACCCAACCGCGTATGGACCAGGCACACTGCATCAGCACGCGCAGGATATGATGGATAACTGTATAAGAAGCCCTCTTGAAGTTTTCCATTACCGACGCTGTATATTCCTCCAGTATATCGGCAAATCCCGTAAGCGCCTGTGTTATATTCTGGACGGCCTCCTCCAGTGTGGGCTGAAGACTCTCGAACGCTTTTGTGATTGCAGCCACGATTTTGCTACAATCGAATGTGAAAACCTCCTCTCTCGCGGTCCGAGTGTTAATAAAGATCTCAATAGTCTTTTCTCACCTCCTGGCAGAGCATAATAATCATAGATGTTTACAGGAGAGGTGACAAAAACCAGATGTGGGAGAGTGTTTGTTGTTGAACAATTTTGTCTATTTGTACGGAGAACAGGAGATAAATCTATGGGAAGAAATCTACTGTCTGATCCGGGCCCGGACTATGATATGGTTGATAAACCAAGGCTGGTTTCTCTAAATATTTTCTTGCTTTATAATTTTTGAAATGGTATTATCTGTAGTAGGTTTATCTAAAAATATTTCCTGAGAAGATGATTGTTTAATGATCCACCTCTATTTGGAATATTAAATAACAGCGAAAGGAACGGAAAGGGCATGTTGGGTAATAAGCATCATAAAGAAATAAAGCATAAAAAAGGTTTTTGTGGGAGAAATCTGGCTGTTTTCCTGTTTTGCCTGCTTACGGTGTTGTTCCTGACAGGGAGAAATACCATAAATGTCATTGCAGAAGGCGGTGTTATGGCTTCCATACAGTTCGGGGAACAGATGGATTCTTCGATCTACGACCAGCCGATAGAGATCGGTCTGTACCGGATCGGAACGTATAACGGTTCCGGTTACGAGATGGATCCGGCTTTTTCCTACGCAGAGGCATTGGCCGGCGCTTCGGCAGAAGAAGCAGATGCGATCATCGCTCAGGTCGAGTCGGATTTAAAACAAGCCGATGGTACGTTTATAACACCTGACTACAGTACGACAGTAGCAGGGTCAAGTGCTGTATTTACCGGTGTTGCTCCGGGTGCTTATCTTGCAGCGCTGACAAGTGGTCCTTCGGAAGTGAGCATGATGTCTTTCTTGTTCCTTCTGACGGATGGAGGCGGCGTGGACATAGCTGCCAAGTGGGGCTTTGTAACAGAAGCCAGAGTTCAGAAGGTCTGGGAGGATGGTCCCGGAACCAGAGGGCAGGATGGTATTCGTCCTTCTTCTATCACGGTACAGCTTTATGGTGACGATGTACCTGTTGGCAGTGCCGTGGTACTTTCTGAACAGAATGACTGGACTGCCTCAGAAAAGCAGCTGCCTAAATTCGATGTAAACGGTGCCCCCATTACTTATGCATGGCATGAGATCGATCCGAACACCGGAGATGATGCCGGTCATACGTATGCACCAAAGGAATATATTAAGAGTGAAGTATGGGTGGAAAAAGAAGGAATCTGGCAGACGACCATCACCAATACTCATACACCATGTTCCACTGTCCTTTCGGTCAAAAAGGTATGGGATGATGAAGATGATAAAGCCAAAAGAAGACCTCTTACACTTACTGTCTCGCTTCTGGCTGACGGGAAAGAGGTCGGGTCCTATAAGCTGAACAG
>CACZPF010000557.1 GCA_902782975.1 uncultured Lachnospiraceae bacterium | reverse complement strand
GCTTCCGGCCACTGGTCTGACGGCACTATGGACAACTCCTGCCGGGCGTCCGGGATGCTTAACTTAATGACATTGGGGCTGTCCCTCTGAGTTCGCTTTTATTAGAATCTATACCGCACGAATTAGGTTGAATCGGGGGATAAAAATAGATTAAGATATCTTCGAAATGATCAGACTTTGCCATTCGGCAGTGCCTGAAAAGGAAGGAGATAGAGCATGAAGAAACAAAAAATTTTAGCCCTGTTGCTGTCGGCGGTACTTGCAGGTACCAGCTTCCCCGCAGGCCTGGTCCATGCGGAGGCTCTTCCGTCGGCAGAAGAAACAGATGAAGAAGCTGCAGAAGAAGCGCCGGAAGTAGCGGCGGAAGAAGCAGCAGAAGAAACAGCTGAAGAAGCACCGGCGCAGGAAGATAGCGCTGAGGGAGAAACGATCCTTCCGCAGCCGGGAGAGATCGTAAATGGATTTACAGTAACGGAGATCCGGGATTTTCCTCTGATGGATGCCGTGATCGTACAGTTCGTTCATGAGAAAACCGGTGCCGGGCTGTATTATATTGCCAACGATGATACCAACCGTCTGTTCGACCTGACTTTCTTTACAAAGGCGTATGATAATACAGGCCTTCCCCACGTATTTGAGCATTCGACACTGGATGGGTCTGTAAAATATCCTTCTAAATCTCTGTTCTTTAACCTGGGATATCAGACCTATCAGACCTATATGAACGCGCTGACCTATCCTCTGATGACGACTTATCCGGTCGCTTCTCTGTCCGAAGAGCAGCTGCTTAGACTGGCGGATTTTTATACGGATTCCTGTCTGAATCCGATGATCATGACGGATGAAAGTATTTACAGAGAAGAGGCATGGCGCTACCGTCTGCCGGACAAGGATGCCGATCTGACCCTGGAGGGAACCGTATATTCCGAAATGCTCGGGGCAGTTACCCTGCACAGAATGGCAATGATCAATCTGTATAATACCATCTTCCCGGGTTCCTTTATTGTAAATGATACCGGCGGACTGCCGGAATTTATTCCGGATATGACCTATGAGTCGCTCAGGGAATACCATAATAAATATTATACTCCTTCCAACTGTGCCGCGTATCTGTACGGCCAGTTTGACCACTACGAAGATTTTCTTGCTCTTCTTGACGAGGCGTTCGCACCGTTCGAAAAAACTGAGATCCTGGATACGGATGATGCCTATACGCCTGTGAAAGAACCGGTAACGGCAGAATATCCTTTCCCGGTCGAGCAGGGCAGCGACACCAGAAACGGAAGCGACATATATTATGCCGTGATCTGCCCGGATGCTTCCAAAGAAGATGTGCTGGTTCTCGACAATCTTCTTACCACGCTGCTTAGCGATGAAGCGTCTCCGCTGATCCAGAAGCTTCAGCAGGTTCTTCCGAGTGGAACGTTCAGCGCGTATCTTCGGATGGAAGGACCTGAAAATGCTTTTATTTTTACTGCGCAGAATGTTGAACGTGAAAGCGCAGGTCTTTTTAAAGACACTGTTGACAGTGTGATGAAATCTCTCGCTGAGAATGGGTTTGCGGATGAATATGTGGAAGGTGTTGCTGCATCCCAGCGGCTTTCCAATGCTCTCAGCCGCGAATCCGGCAATGTAGGTGTAGATGTAGTTCTTCCTATGTTTGCCTACAACTACAGTGTTACCGGCAATCCCTGGTACTATCTGGAATGTCTGGATACTATTGACCGTATGGAAGAATACCAGGCGAACGGCTTTATTCAGGATGTTGTAAGCCGGTATTTTGTATCTCCCGGGCGGACAGCCCTTTGTACGACTTATCCGCAGCCTGGACTCAAGGAGATAAAGGATGCAGCTCTGGCTCAGGAACTTGCCCAGGTAAAGGCATCCATGTCGGAAGAGGAGATCGATGCCCTGGTGGAAGCATCAAACGCAGTACAGCAGGAAGAAGACGCGTCCCGGTATGTTGCCAGTCTTTCTGCCGTTTCGACAGAGTCTCTCCCGGAGGAGATCACATCCTATCCGATCTCGGATGAGACAGGTGATGACGGGATCCGCCGCCTTTCGGTGTCTGCTCCGCTGGAAGGCGTAAGCTACGGCACCATCGGGATCAATACAGGTTCCATCTCTCAGGAAGATCTGCACTGGTACAGCCTGTACTCGGAACTTTATTCGAAGCTTGACACAAAAGAACATACCCGCGAAGAACTGGCTTCTCTGATCAAACGCTACCTGTACACGTTCAGCATCTCCGCGATCGCAGTGGATAATTACGTAACGAAAAAGTATACTCCCTCCCTGAATATCAACTGGGTCGCTCTGGATGAAGATCTGGAAAAGGGCTATGATCTTGTCTATGAGCTTCTGTATGATCTGAAGATCGATGATATACAGCTCCTTTCTGACGCGGTAACATCTATCCGGACGACACTTAAAAACGATATTACCAATACTCCTTTTAAACTGCAGATCTACCGGGGATTCGCAAGAAATTCCGAAATGTACCGCTATTACAACTATATACATTTCCTGGATTACTATGCATTTTTGGGTGATGTGGAAACCATGCTGCAGGAGGATCCGGATCAGGTGATTGCGATGCTGGAGAGTATCAAAACGCAGCTGCATAATTCGTGTGGGGCTTTTACGATCACCATCGGAAATGAAGAAAGCAATGCACTCCGGACGGCTTATTCCAGTGATTTTCTGGACAGACTGGACAAAGAGGAAAAGGAAGCGGCCGTGTATGATCTTCCGGTTCCGGCCGCATCCGAGGCGATCATTCTGGATTCCTCTGTACAGTACAATGGATATGTGAGCGATTATCCGTCTATCGGATATGAAAAGTTTACCGGAGACATGGATGGAGTAACTGCGCTGGTGCTGGATACTTATCTGTATCCGATGCTTCGCGACGCTTATGGCGTTTACGGTATTTTACATACGGCTGCAGTGAATTACGGGACGTATCTTGTGACTTACCGCGACCCGAACCTGACAGAAAGCTATGATGTTATAGCCAGTATCGCAGATCTGATCGAACAGCAGGAGATCACGCAGGAAACACTGGACGGTTATATTCTTTCGGCTTATTCATCCTATGCCCTGTCCCCCGGTGTCCTGACAACAGCGTCGTCAAATCTGGACAGATATATGAGCGGTCTTTCAGAAGATAGTAAAATAAACTGGATGCGGGAACTCAAAGCGCTGACACCTGAAAAACTTAAATCTTATGCCCAGGCTTACCGTGATATGATCCAGAACGGCTATAAAACAACTTCCGGCAGCGCAGGAATGATCAATGCCCACGCAGATGAGTTTGAAGTGATCCTCAATCCTTTTGGAGCAGTAGATAATACCAGCGTGGAATTTACTGATCTTCCGGCGGATTCAGAGTACTACGAAGCATCCCGTTTTGTCTTCGAAAACGGGATGATGGATCCGGTTTCTGCGGATACCTTCGGTGCAGAAGCCCAGGCAACAGCCGGTGATCTTGCAGGCGGGCTGTTTGTGATGATGGGCGGATATCCGCATGCGCCTGAGGATGCCATCGCGGCCCTTGCGCCGGCTGGTTTATTCCCGGCAGATCTTGCAGTTGATACACCTCTTACGCAGGAGATGGCCGATAGCGTTATCAATGCGCTTCTTGCGGCTGCCGGCGTGCCGGCCCCCGAAACAGAAGAGACAGAGGAGTCGGATCCAACTGCAGCGGTCACCCGCGGCGACCTGGCGCTGGCACTCTATGCACTGGCAACGATGGAATAAAGAACGACTTGCCGGAAACTGTATAAAGAAGAAAAAGGACAGCATCCGTTTATTGCTGGCACTGCCCTTTTAAACGAGGAACCGCCGGTCACCTTCTGGTGACCGGCGGTTTGTGCGTAAAGAGTCATACATAATAATAGAATGTTCTCTGCTGCTTTCGTGTTATATGATTTAGAACAGGATCTGCCAGGGAAGACGTGCGCTTTCAATATCTTCCTGTTTTACGCCGTATTTTTCAACACTGTACGCATCGATCTCTTTGCTCATGCTTGCATAAACACCCGGATATACCGATCCGGGACCGCCCTGTGCAATGCAGGGGATAAAGTACTTGTTGCCGCATTCATCGATCGTCTTGCGGACGATCTCGCGGTTGTTCTCTTCGGTCCATCCTTCAAAGTCGACCAGACGGTTTTCAATGCCGCCCATAAAGGAGATCCTGCCGCCGTATTTCCTGATCAGTTCCGGCATGTTGTTGGTAGAGAAGCAGCCCTGCCATACATCGATGCCCATCTCGATCATGCTGGGAACAAGGGTAGCAGCATAGCTGTCAGAATGATGAACGACCAGTTCTACACCGTGATCATGATAGTAGCCATAGATCTGCCGATATGCATCCACATAGAATTCTTCCCACATTTCGGGACTCATGAAGGTGCTTTTCTGGCTGCCGAAATCATCGTGGTGGAACAGGCAGTCCGGATGCAGATGAGAACAGATGCCTTCTGCCAGCTCAAGTTCCCACTCGGTCAGATATTTGATGAGATCATGCATTTCATCCGGATATTCGTAGAGGTTGATGAGCGTATTCTGGATCTCGCCCAGATGGTGGCACTGCTCAAAAAGTCCTGGAGCTACAAAAGTCGCACAGTAAGCCTTCGAACGGTCTACCTGTTTGTACTGCTCTTCGAAGATGCCCCATTCTTCATCCGTGAATTTAAGGGAGGGAGCATGTACGTAATCCTGCCAGTGCTCGATGTCCTGGATGACGATCTTATCCGGGGTATGAACAGGAAAAGCGCCGGGAACACCCTGGGGGAAGCTGTTTGTGACGCCCCAGGCATTGACGACATTCTGATCACCCGGCTTAAGAAGCGGATTATGCATCATAAAGGGATGAAACATAAGATAGATCGCCTCATACTGGTTTACAAACCGGTCCGGGTTTCCTCCTGTGATGACTTCTTTCATGTTCTGCCTTGCTGTTAACATAGTGTATACCTCCTGTTTATTATATTTGCACTCATTTACACCGGGATCATGTATAATAGTTCAATAGTTCCTGCATTTCTACAAGGAATCCGCATTCCGTGTAGAAAATGTCTATAATTATTATACTTGCCGGATACATTTTTGGCAAGAACAAACTAAAATAACAGGATTTTTTCGTGAAATTTTTCTTGACACCTTATCCTGCCGTGAATATAATAATTATCGTAATCTCAGCGGCAACCCTTCGGGCTTGTACTGGTTTCGACGGGGGCTTTGAAGTTGGGGAAGCCATCCGCAG
>CACZPF010000556.1 GCA_902782975.1 uncultured Lachnospiraceae bacterium | reverse complement strand
TGGGATCGCAGTTGTTTGGCGGGGCCCGCTTTCGAATGGAGAATATTGTCCGGGGAAGCCAGCGGATCCTGTGGGGCCTTTTCCTGAAACTGATGATCGCGGATAAAGCGGCCATCGCAGTTAATGAGATTTTTGACAATTACAGAATGTATACGGGAGCATTTATCTGGGTTGCCGGCATTCTATACAGCCTGCAGCTCTATACGGACTTTTTATCTTGCACGACGCTCGCGCAGGGAGCTGCGGAATTGTTTGGCATTGAGATCATCGACAACTTTCATCATCCGTATTTTGCTGTGTCAGTGCAGGATTTCTGGCGCAGATGGCACATGTCTCTGAGCACATGGCTGAAGGACTATGTCTACATACCGCTGGGAGGAAGCCGCGCCGGCAAACTGAGAAAGTATATCAATCTGTTCATTACGTTTCTGATCAGCGGGTTCTGGCACGGGGAAGGTGTGAAATTTATTTTCTGGGGCTTATTGCATGCTGTTTACCAGATAGTAGGGTCGATCACCCGTGAAAGCAGAGATTGTCTGTATGAGATGCTGTTAATGCCAAAGGGTACCTTTGCGTGGAAATTGTATCGTACTATCGGGACTTTTTTCTGGGTAATGATTGCATGGATCATATTCAGGGCGGAGGGCCTGCGTGCCGGACTCCGTATGATCCGGTCCATGTTCACAGTCTATAATCCTTGGATCCTTTTCAACGGAGCACTTACTTCCATAATGTCCTATCAGCAATGGGAACTTCTTGCGGTCTCTCTTGTCGTACTGTTTATGGTCAGCAGAGCGCAGGAAAAGATGCAAGTGAGAGACTGGATCGCAAGGCAGCATATCACGATCCGATGGGGTCTTGCGCTGGTGTGCATAGCAGTCATTCTGGTGTTTGGCACTTACGGCCTCGGTTATGATGCGCAGGCGTTTATATACGGAGGATTCTGAGAGATGAGGGGGAAAACCATCAATGTATTGAAGATTGTGATATTCTGCCTTCTCGTCGCTGTGATCGTTGTAAGGACCGGAAGGATCCTGACGATCAAGGGAAAAGAGTATCTGGCATATTATTCCAGTGTGCAGCATAGTGAATTCTATGATATGAAAAAAGATACTGTGGATGTACTGTTTCTGGGAACGAGTCACTCTTATTGCGGGTTCTCGCCGCAGGATTTTTATGATCTTCACGGGATCAGGAGCTATAACCTGGGAACCAGCCGGCAGAGCTTATGGCTCAGTTATTACTGGCTGAAAGAAGCGCTTAAGACACAGAAACCGAAGATAGTTGTTCAGGAACTGTATTATGCCGGCGGGACAAATGAGAATGAAGCTTCCGTACAGGAGGCGTTGTCCTTCATGAAATGGTCGCGGAATAAAGCGGAGGCTGTCAGTGTGGCAGTGGGAAGGTATCCCGAGCTCAGTTTTAAGAGTTTCCTTTTTCCGAACATACGGTTTCACGGCAGATGGAGTGAACTGACGGCGGAGGACTTCCCGCAGCAGGAGGTGCGCGATACGGGGGCGCTGAAAGGATACGCGCCAACACTGGAACGCCTTGGAGAAATAGAGTATAAACTGATTCGGGGAGCCGCTGACGAAAAAGAAGGCTATGAAGAATCCGGCTTCGAATATCAGCCTGAGACTACAGAAGAGACGCAGTGGCCGGATCTTTCAAAAGAATATATGGATAAGATAACAGCCCTGTGCAAGGAAAACGGAATCACGCTTGTTCTGGTAAAAACTCCGACAACCCGTGCGTGGTCGACGGCGGACCACAATGCTGCAGAGTCCTATGCTCAGGAGAACGGACTGGCCTTTTATGATCTGAACACGCTGAAGTATTACAGAGCGATGGACTATGATATTTCCGTGGACAACAAAGATACGGGACATGCCAATATATGGGGAGCGGAAAAAATTGCAGATCTTCTGGGGAATCTCCTGATCAGTGAGCATAATGCTCCCAGTATACAAGATGAGCAATGGGAGGAGACGGCGGTTTATTCGGAAAAGATCAAAAAAGAGTGTGAGCTCATATATATCGACAACGCGGAGATGTACCTGAAGGCACTTTCAGAAGGCGATTACGATGTTTTTGTATCCGTAAAAGGCGGCGCTTCTGAAATGAAAGAAAACCTGATGGAAGTGATGCGGGAGATCGGTTTCTCAAAGCCTATGGACGAGTTTTATACTGCTGCCTGTGACACGGGAAACTCTGTGAAGCAGGAAGACACCGGCAAGGAAAAGGCACTTGTTGAAGGAACCATTCATAACGGACTGATCGGATACAAAGTTATCAGCAGTTATGATCATGAGGACGTCGCAAGCATTCTGATAGACGGCAAAGAATATTCTCTGAACAGGGAGGGTGTAAATATTGTCGTTTACAGCAAAACACTCCAATCAGTTCTGGATTCGGTCTGCCTGGCGTCAGATCACGACTATGAACTGCAAAGATGAAAAAATAGCAGGCATCGCAACCGATGCCTGCTGTTTTTCAATCATGCTTTTTTTCAGTCGTGCCTCTGGGTGAAGTCGCTGTAGACTTCGGCAAAGAGAGCGGAATGGGGCAGGCGCTCTGTCCGCAGTCCGGCC
>CACZPF010000555.1 GCA_902782975.1 uncultured Lachnospiraceae bacterium | reverse complement strand
TTGCGGTAAACTCTCAGAACATTTTGATCCGGAAGGTAGCCATTTTCAAAGGACAGTTTACCGCAAAATAGCTACAAATGGCTTTCTGCGGTAAACCACCAGAACATTATGTCCCTAACTACCGCCATATTCAAAGAATTGTTTACCTCAAAAGTCTTATTAGTGGCGATTTGTGGTATACTTTTGTTTGGACCAGGAAGTCAGATCCTTCACAATCTCTCCAGCGATCAGGAGTCCGCAGGTGGAAGGGACAAAGGCTGTACTTCCGGGAACCTGCTTTCTCAAAGAAGGTCTGGATGGTTCCTTGCCTTTCTGCTCTTCAAATAAATGGAAATTGGCTGCTTTTAAACGGCCTGCTTCTTCCAAACAGATGGCTTCTTCCGGACGGCCTGCTTCTTCCAAACAGATGCCTTCTTCCGGACGGATGCCTTCTTCCGGACGGATGGGTTCTTCTTCGGAATATACGACTTTCAGCTTCTGTAGGCCTCTTTTTTTCAGCTCCCGCCGCATCACGCGGGCCAGGGGACAGCCTTTCGTCTCATAAAGATCGGCGACTCGCATTTTCCCGGCTTCAATCTTGTTGCCTGCGCCCATGGCGCTGATTACGGGAATTCCTTTTTCCTGGCAGCGCATGATGATCTCGATCTTGGCCGTCACGGTATCTACCGCATCCACTACATAATCGTAATCTTCAAAGCAAAACTGCTCTGCCGTTTCCGGAAGGAAAAAGCAGTTAAAGATCCGTACATCCACCTCCGGATTAATATCCAGCATTCTTTCCTTCATTACTTCTGTCTTGTATCTGCCGATGGTACTGTGCAGGGCAATGATCTGACGGTTTAAATTGCTTTCGCATATTTTGTCATTATCGACAAGGTCAAAGGCTCCGATACCGCTCCGCACCAGGGCTTCACATACATATCCGCCCACTCCGCCGATACCGAATACGGCAACTCTGGCATGATGAAGTCTTTCAACATTTTTCTCTCCAAGCAGCAGTTCTAATCTGGAAAACTGATTTTCTTCCATGGATTCCTCTTTAAATTTCTTTTTTATTAATAACCATTTTAATAATTAACTTAATGATTTTATTAACAATCATCTATTAATTCTACTATCAATCATTTATTGATCCTATTATCGATCATCTACTGATTCTATTATCAATCATTTATTGACTTTATTAACGATCATTTATTGATCCTATTATCGATCATCTATTGATTCTATTATCGATCATTTACTGATTTTATTAACGATCATTTTAATGATCATCTTTATAATCGACAGATGATTGTAAGCTCTCCCACAGCGGCTGAATGGCGTGAAGGATCAGGTTTTTCCCGTTCTTCAGAACAGGCCGTATTTTTCAGCCCACCTGATGCAGGCTTCCGTCCAGGTTTTACAGGCATCGTCCATCTGTTCTTCGACTGCCCTCTGCACGCTCCAGATTTCCTCCTCCGGAGGAACCTCCAGCATTCCATCTGATCCCCCGTCTGCGGAAACAGAATCTTTTCCGGCGGAGGAAAGACTGGCTAAGGTCTGACTTTCTTCCCAGAGGGAGCGCATTCTGCTCTCCGCTTCCGCAAGATCTTCCGATGCGAGCCGCAGGAGCCAGTCTCTTTCGGCCTCTGCTGTCCTGATCTCCCGGAGCATGCCTTTTTCCTTTTCCGGCACGGCACGGAGTCCTTCGATCAGGCGCTGGTCTTCCGAGCGCAGCATACCGGTCATGGATACAGATTTCCCCCTGCCTTTACGCTCCAGATAATGATCATAATCAAAGGGATAGTAAAGGACGCCGTCTTCCTCAAAGATCAGCAGAGCATCCGCCACCTGCCGGATAAAATACCGATCGTGAGACACAAACAGGATCGTCCCTTTATAGGACTGAAAAGCTGACTCCAGTGTTTCTTTTGCATGGATATCCATATGGTTGGTGGGCTCATCCAGCAGAAGAAGATTCGGCCGGCTCTCCAGAAGTTCCGCCAGAAGAAGTCTTGCCTTCTCACCGCCGGAAAGATCCGATACCTTTTTCATCGCGTCTCTGCCGGCAAAAAGGTAATGACCGAGAATCTGACGCAGGTCTTTTTCTGTCAGAACAGGGAACAGGTTATGGAAATGCTCCGCCACCGTCTTATCCGAAACGAGTTCTGCTGCCTGCTGATCAAAATACCCCACCGCAGCCCGATCTGAAAGGATACACTTTCCCTTCATGGGCGGCAGAATGCCTGCGGCTGTCTTTAAAAAAGTGGTCTTTCCGGCTCCGTTGCTCCCGATAATACCGATCTTCTGACCGGTGCGTACCCGAAGTGACAAGGTAAGGATCGCTTTATCATAGCCTACGGTGAGATCTTTTGCCTCCAGCATCCATTTGCCGGGACGTATTAGCGGTTCGATATCTTTTGTAAATCTGTAAAAGTTCTCCTCCTCCGGCTTCTCGATTTTTTCCATCCTCTCCAGAATGGATTTCCGGGATCTGGCAAAAGCAGCCTTTCTGGGTTTTGTCTTAAAGGTCCTGATCAGGTCATTCAGACGCCTGATCTCCTCCTGCTGCCGGATATAAGCTCTGCTCTGTGCCTCCAGGTCCTTCTGCTTCTGTACCCTGAAGGCGCTGTAATTGCCGGCATAGCGGGTGAGTTTCCCATGGTGCACTTCATAAATGACAGATACTGTCTGATCCAGAAAAAACCGGTCGTGAGAAACCATCACCATGGCATTCGGATACTCCTTCATATACCCTTCCAGCCAGGCTGTCGTATCCAGATCCAGGTGATTGGTAGGCTCATCCAGCAGAAGAATATCCGGTTTATCCAGAAGAAGGCGGATGAGAGAAATTTTCGTCTGCTCTCCTCCGGAAAATTCCCGCAGTTTTTTTTCTTTCTGTTCCTTTTTAAATCCCAGACCTGTAAAAAGACGGTCATACTCTATTTCATACTCATATTTTTCCCGGCTGTACTGGTCTTCAAACGGACAGCCTTCATGGAGGATCTCTTCCACCGTCCTGTCAAGGTCCGCCTGACGGGTCTGTGAAAGCATTTTTATCGTAACAGCCCTGGATGTACGGATACAGGGGGCCTGCAGCTTATCATCCCGATCTGGTTCCAGGTTCCCGGCGATCAGATTCAGCAGGGTGGTTTTCCCTGCCCCGTTCGCCCCCACGATGCCGATTTTTTCTTTTCCCCTGATCGCAAAATCTATATGGGACAGTATCTGCCTTCCGCCGGCCGACACTGTTCCGCCACTGATCTCATAAAGCATTTCCACGCCACGAAAGCCGGCTTTCCAACCACAAAAACAGGCTTTTCAGTCCTTCCTTTCTTTTTTTCATAGTAGCAGAATAATTCCGGCATGACAATCATAAGATTTCCAGATAGGCAGATCCTCTGCTGTTTCGTTAATTTCGTTCTGCATTTCCACCACGTTTCCGATATTTACGACATTCCTCAAAACCTCTATACTGTACTTGATGAGTTTTAGGAAGGAGGCACCACTATGGGCAATTATCGCAACTTTACTCTCACAACCTATTTTGTTGCACAGGCAACAGCAACGATCACCCGGGAAGAGCTGGAAAAGCAACTTTCTTTTATGGAACAGTACATGAAGATTGACAAGGTATATCTGGAACCCTGGCGCGGTCTTCTGGCTTCTCATGAGCAGGTCGAGATGTGCCGTGAAGTATTCCGGAATCACGGTATCAAGGTGGCTGGAGGTCTGACCACCGTGATCCCCACTCCGGAGGGAGACCCCCTGAAACAGCGTCTGTTTGATACCTTCTGTTATAATGACCCGAAAATGCGCGCAAAGCTTGCGGAAGTCAGTGCCTTTATCGGCGGTCATTTTGATGAATTCATCATTGATGATTTCTTCTTTACCAACTGTACCTGTAAGGATTGTACCAGAGAAAAGATCCGTTATAATAAAGAAAAGGGCATTACGGACGGAAGCTGGCAGGCTTACCGGCTTGATCTTCTCAAGCGCATCAGCGAAGAGGATATCATCGGCCCCGCCAAAAAGGCAAACCCGGACTGTAAGATCACCATCAAGTATCCGAACTGGGCGGAAAGCTATCAGGAGACCGGCTATAATCCTGCCGCGCAGAGGGAAATGTTCAACATGATCTATACCGGAACCGAGACGAGAGATCCTGTCACCACAGACCAGCATCTTCCCCGCTACTTAAGCTTTTCTCTGATGACTTATTTTGAGAATATGTGGCCGGACCATAACGGAGGCGGCTGGTTTGACACCTTCGACTCCCACATCACGGAGCACTATCTGGAACAGGCTTATCTTACGGCATTTTCAAAGCCAAAGGAACTGATGATGTTCTGTTTCCAGTCACTTTATGATAATATGTATACCGCAGCACTCGGTTTCCAGCTGGATAAACTGGATGCCCTGCTTGATCATACGGGAACTCCTGACGGCATCGTCTGCTACCTCCCGGATAACAGCCAGGGCGAAGACAATGTACAGGACTTCCTGGGCATGAACGGTCTTCCGATCGTGTGTACACCGTATTTTCCGGAAAAGGCATCACAGATTCTGCTGACAGCTGCTTCCGCCTGCGACCCGGATATCCTGGATAAACTTACAGCGTTCCTCTCCGGAGGCGGGAAAGCGATCGTGACCACCGGCTTCCACGAAGCAATGAAAGACAGAGGCATGTATCACTTGAGCTCCATCCGGCTTCGCGGCCGCAGGATCACCGCCAGCCGGTACCGGGTCGAATCAAAACCGTTCAAGGATCATACCGGAGAAAACCGTTCCTGGTTTTCCTTCCCATGGTCACATGATCCCATCACGATTCCTGTGGCCGAATTCCGCAACAATTCTACCTGGGCTGTGGTCAAGGCAGGACATGAAGAAGAAAGCTTCGGACTTCTGTTTAAGGATCCCGTTGAAGAAGGACAGCTCTGGACGCTCACCGTGCCGGATGCCTTCCCCGATTTTTATCATTATCCGGAAGAAGCCATCAGCCGCATCCGTCAGGAGTTTCCAGTAAACGGCGTCTGGCTGGAAGGACCGACCCGCATCAGTCTTTTTATCTACGATAATGATACCTTTGTGGTCTATCCTTATGTAATGGAAGGTGTGCAGACACAGTTGATCAAAATCCATATAAAAGGTGCAAAACAGCTGTATTCTCCCGCGGAAGATACCTGGATCGATCCTCTTTACACGCAGGATGGCGAGGCCGTCTTCCCCCTGCTGGCAGGACCCGGCCAGTATGTACTTTATAAAATCAAACGATAACCACCAGCGTCTGAACAAGATACACTTTATCCTTTGCAAAACAGAACCGGCAGCAAGCCAGTCTTCTGGCTTACTGCCGGTTCTCCACAACCACACGATCTATCTAAAGGAAGTTCATTCAAAGAAAGGACCTTCAAAAAAAGGATCATTTAAAAGTTTCCGGAAAAATGCAGCATGTCACACTAAGACCGGCCTTCCTGAAACCATGCTTTACTGAAACCATGCCTTAC
>CACZPF010000554.1 GCA_902782975.1 uncultured Lachnospiraceae bacterium | reverse complement strand
TGTCGCACTCTGGTTTATTTCCTATAATGCGATCGAGACCTGGTTTACGACCTATGCATCCAGGATGTGGAACATGTCTCTTGGCAGTGCGTCTTTGTGTCTTACCATCGCCACCGGCGGAGCGATTATTTCTTATATCCCGATCGGACAGATCGCCAGCCGCATCGGCCGGCGAAAAACCATCCTGGGCGGCGTGCTGGTCCTTGGCAGCTGTTTCCTGGCATTGTTTGTATATACATTGTTCTTTCAGGAGTTCCATCCGGTGCTCTATGTTTTCTTTATTCTGGTGGGTTTTTCCTGGGCGGCGATCAATGTGAATTCTCTTCCCATGGTTCTTGAAATGTGCAAAGGAAGCGATATCGGCAAGTTTACGGGCTACTACTATACGTTCAGCATGGCAGCCCAGACAGTCACTCCGATCGCTGCCGGGTTTCTGATGAATCATATTGGATACACCACGCTGTTTCCCTATGCGGCGGTGTTTGCCTTCCTGGCTTTCCTGACCATGGGAATGGTAAAGCATGGAGATCATAAGATACAGGCCAGAAAAGGTCTGGAAGCTTTTGATGTGGATAATTAAGAGGTGCTGAAGATGCAGAATTCTGATATTTCAATAAGATCCGCCGGAGCAGAAGACAAAAAGAACAGGCCGCTGATCTTTGCCCACCGGGGTGCCAGCGGTTATGCACCGGAAAATACGGAGGATGCCTTTTTAAAGGCAGTCAGGATGAAGGCAGACGGTGTGGAACTGGATGTTCAGCTTACCAGAGATGACAAGATCGTCGTTATTCACGATGAATGGCTGGAACGGGTAAGCGATGGAAGAGGATGGGTTAAGGATCATACGCTGGAAGAGCTGCGCCGGTTTGATTTCAGCCGGACCTTTGAAAGTGCCGGAAAAGCAGTCATACCTACCCTTGAAGAAGTGTATGAACTCCTGAGGCCGACTGACCTTCTGATCAATGTAGAACTGAAAACCGGCATCGTTTTTTATGAAAATCTGGAAGAAAAGGTTCTTCGCCTTACAAAGGATATGCAGATGGAAGAGAAGGTTCTGTATTCTTCCTTTAATCACTGCACCTGCAGAAAGATCAGAGACCTGTCTCCCAAAGCCTATGTGGGATTCCTTTATCAGGACGGTCTGATAGATCCTGCCCCTTATGTGAAAAAGCACGGGGGAAACGCTCTGCATCCTGCTCTTTATAACCTGCAGTATCCGGGCTTTATGGAGAGCGCCGGGAAAGAAGGCCTGGATGTGAATGTCTGGACTGTGAACGAAGAATCACACATCCGGCTCTGCTGCCAGTATAAGGTACATGGAATCATCACCAATTATCCCGACCTGGCTCTTCGCATCGCACAGCAGTAGAAAATGAAGTGGAAAACATGGAAACAGCCCTGCACACATCCTGACACATCTGTCTTTGTGATCGATCATGCCGGGAAACAGAGCTGTTTTCCATGTTTTTTTGCGCCGAAAATCCGGATCAGAATTCAGCTCTGCAGGATGCGCCGCAGGGAAGAATGAGTCCTGTAGAGGTTACGGGGAGGCCGATCTCCTCTGCTTCGATATGGGGAGCGTATCTGCCGGTCTCCAGGGAAAGCATATAAGTGAGGACAGACGGAGCAAGCCCCGTCGTATAGGAATTGATAAGGAAAAACAGAGGCTGGTCGGAAAGAAGGCTGACACAGAGCCTGATCAGAGAATGAATGGTGTCTTCGATCTTCCAGACTTCCCCTTTAGGACCTCTTCCATAAGAAGGGGGATCCATGATAATGGCATCATAGTGATTGCCGCGGCGTATTTCACGTTCAGCAAATTTCACACAGTCATCTACAAGATAGCGGATAGGAGCATCGGCCAGACCGGAGGCGGCAGCATTTTCCTTTGCCCAGGTCACCATCCCCTTTGAGGCATCCACATGGGTGACAGAAGCGCCGGCTGCGGCTGCGGCAAGCGTGGCACCACCCGTATAGGCAAACAGGTTCAGTATTTTTACGGGCCTTCCGGCTTTCCTGATCAGGCTGGCGAACCAGTCCCAGTTGACAGCCTGCTCCGGAAACAGTCCCGTATGCTTAAAACTGAAAGGCTTCAGGTGAAAGGTAAGATTCTGGTAACGGATATCCCATTGCTCCGGCAGATGGAAGAATTCCCACTCACCGCCACCTTTACTGCTGCGGTGATAATGGCCGTTCGGGTGATTCCAGCCTGCGTTGTTTCTGGCACCGGCCCAGATGACCTGCGGGTCCGGTCTGACCAGGAGATACTTTCCCCATCTTTCCAGTTTTTCTCCGTCTGAAGTGTCCAGCACTTCGTAATCTTTCCATTTATCTGCGATCCACATATATTCTCCGATCCGGCGCCTGCGCCTTTTGATAGCAATTGATACAGCCATACGGGTGTTCGCAACGCTGCCCCGCAAAAAATGCCTCATACGGGTGCTCGCAACACTGCCCCGCAAAAAATACCTCATACGGGTGCTCGTAACGCTGTTCCGTAAAAATGCCTCTTAGATAAGGCCGGATAAACATCTCTTCTTCCTCCGGCATTGTCTAAAATAATAGCACATGAAAGATACTTCCCGCAAGACTGCGGGACAATATGTTGTGTAAAACAAGGTCAAAACAATTCGATTTAGCAGGAAAAGATGTTGACGGACTGAGAATTTAATCTTACAATGAACCGTAATGAGAAGAGGAAAACATCAGGAGGATGATTATTATGAAAAAATACACGGAAATGACCAGGGAGGAACTGCTTTCTCTGAAGGCAGCGCTTCAGCAGGAGTTTGAGACTGTGAAGACCAAAGACCTCTCTCTTGATATGTCAAGAGGCAAGCCTGGCACGGATCAGCTCAACCTTTCCATGGCAATGATGGATGTGCTTCACGGCGAGTCGGACCTGAAATGTGAAACCGGTGTGGACTGCCGGAATTACGGAGTGATCGACGGTATCCCGGAGGCAAAGCGGCTTCTCGGTGCCATGTCGGAAGTGGAGCCGGACAATATCATTATCTACGGAAACTCGAGCCTGAATGTCATGTTCGATTCGATCGCCCGTTCCATGACCCATGGTGTCATGGGCAATACGCCCTGGTGCCGTCTGCCGGAGGTCAAATTCCTCTGCCCGGTGCCGGGATATGACCGTCATTTCAAGATCACGGAATTTTTCG